>JBBSPQ010000263.1:0-4648 GCA_038258585.1 Pseudomonadales bacterium | reverse complement strand
GTATTCGATCCAATCATTGGCACGGAACGACGTTTTAATGGGCGCGGCAACGCCTCAGTGGGTTTCCGTCACGACATTCCGTCACTGGGGCTGAATTATGGATTCGACTACATGTCTGAATTCAATGGCGGCAGCATGGATGTCGATGTCGATAACATCGAGCGCTTCAGCAACGGCCCGCGTCTGAATATGTACATATCCAAGGTGGCGTTCGACAACGTCACCTTCAGGCTCGAGTCAATGAACACCCTTGGTTCTGAATTCTGTCGAGAGCGTCTGCGATTCGATGGACTCAGCAGTAATGGCTTGCTGAATGAGATCGAGGACTCCTGCACGACTGGCAACGGTCAGAAAGTCGCGCTTAAAATACGCACAACATTCTGATGGTATTAAAGACACCTGCGCAGTTGCCGATAAATTGTTCAACAGAACATCGGCACCTGCAGCATGCTATGCTGCAGAGTATTTTCAAATTCACCGATAAGTAAGCGGGATAGGTATTGGTGGTGAATCACATTCAGCGTGGGTCGCGTTTGATCGCAATGACAGGTCTGGTGCTGTGCTCGATGACTGCAATCGCCGCAGACTTCAAGGTCAGAGTCACGGATCAGAATGGCAAACCGCTCAGCAGCACTGTTGTTGAACTGCCGATCAATCGCGTTTCACAGGCCCCTGCAGAAACTGTCATTATCGATCAGATAAACAAACAATTTGTCCCCATGGTGATCGCCGTGCAGCAGGGCCAGAATGTCAACTTTCCAAACAACGATAATATTCGTCATCACGTCTACTCATTCTCGCCTATCAAGCAATTTTCTACCGACCTGTATGCTGACATCCCTGGAGATCCAGTGACGTTTGAATCTACTGGTGTTGCCGTGCTTGGCTGCAACATTCATGACAGTATGGTCGGCTATATTTATGTCAGTGGCTGGCAGGATGTAGCAGTGACAGAAACTGATGGCACAGCAACTTTCTCCCAGTCAGCTATCCCTGCCACTGTTAGTGTCTGGCATCCTTGGTCTACCGACTCTGAAAATCGACGCGAAATCCCCACAGCTTCTCTGGTCGACGGAGGCACTCTCGAAGTACAACTGACCGTAAGAGAGCCTACCCAGGTGGTTGGCTTCCGTGCACTTACCAGCGACTGAGTCCCAAATGAAACTGCGCTCTAAATACTCTAGTCTCGTAACCCTGCTCTTGCTTGCGCCTGTGAGCTTGGCGTCTCTTTCCGTTCATGCTGACGGTCGCATCAAGGGGACAGGCGGCGTCAGCTCCATCGGCGGCTCCGGCGGTGGCGGTCTCATTCCTTGGGCCACATTGACCAGTCATGCAACCAGAGAAGAGATAGGGGCAAGTGGATTCATCTCCACAGTCGATGTCGACGACTTCACTCTCGATGTCGCTGGCGCAGCCTTCAATTTTCATGACCGCTTTGAAATATCTTATGCCCGTCAGAATTTCACCATCAAAGCCAATCATGCCAAAATCAGTCAGGACACAGCTGGACTTAAATATAAACTGGCAGGCGATTTGATCTACGGCAACGTGCCACAAATAACACTTGGTGCGGAATATAACTCGCTACGAGATCCTGCTACTGCATTCGCGGTAGGAGCAGAGGAGCCAGATGGCACAGACTTCTACATCAGCGCAGCGAAGGCGTGGATCGACGGTATCGGACACCGCACCAGTATGCTGAATGTCAATGTTCGCCATTCAGAATCAAATCAGTATGGCTTACTGGGTTTCGGTGGCGACGATATGGGTTCGCGTCTCCACCTTGAAGCTGCCGGCGCCGTGTTCCTGACTCGCAGTCTGGTAGCAGGAGCAGAATATCGGCACAAGTCAGACAATCTTGGTGCCCTGCGTGAAGATTCTGCAACCGATATATACATCGCCTGGTTACCGAGCAAGCATCTCTCCTTTACCGCTGCCTATGTCGACCTCGGTGAGATCGCCGGAGCTCCCGATCAAACCGGCTTCTACTTTTCAATTCAGGGAGCGTTGTAAGCATATGCGGATTCAGAGAGTTTTCAAGACAATGGCCGCAGTGGCAATGTTCAGTGTCGGCATCAGCGCATGCAGCTCGGTTCAGCAGGAAAGCAACTTGTATCAAGAGCTCGGTGGGGAGTCAGGCGTAGCCGTCATAGTCAATAATTTCATCATGACAATTGCGAGTGATGAACGCGTCATTGACTACTTCGCTGTTTCCAATGTGCAGCGATTCAGAGAAAAGATGGTCGAACATATCTGTCTGATCTCAGACGGGCCCTGCACCTATACTGGCGACACCATGGTCGATGTTCATACCGGCATGGATGTGAAAGAAGGGGATTTCAACGCCATTGTTGAAGACATGATGGAGGCATTGAATGAATCAGGAGTTGCAATTGGAACTCAGAACCGGCTGCTCGCTCGTCTGGCGACATTCCGCGGCGAGATCATCTACCTCTAACAGTAGACTCTCTCGTCGAAAATCGAATTAACTATTTAGAAAAGATCATCATGTGCTGCCAAGGCAGAAAGTCCAGCGTCTCATCCCAATTCAGATTGAACACGCTCATCTCTTTCACGACCTGAGTTTCCGTCATCTTGTGCAGAGGCTTAATCGGCACTGTTGGATCCTCTGCGCGATACTCAAGCAATACTATACGTCCACCCGGTTTGAGCGCGCTGACCATACTTTGCAGCATCTCCCGTGGATGAGAAAACTCGTGGTACGCATCGACAAGCAGCACTAGGTCTACCGAGTTCGCAGGCAAATGAGTATTGTCTATCTCCCCAAGAATGCCTTCGACATTATCGACATCTTCCGCATTCTTGCGCTCTTCAATCATCGCCAGCATTTCCGGCTGAATGTCCACTGCCAGAACCTTGCCTTGCGGAACCAGTTTCGCCATCCGGAAAGAAAAATATCCTGAACCCGCGCCAATGTCGGCAACAACATCCGTTGGCTTCAATTTCAGCGCTGCAACTACTTCGTCCGGCATCTCTTCATGAGTGCGCTGTGGACGTTCCAACCAGTCGGCAGCCTGATGGCCCATAACGCCGGAGATCTCTCTGTCCATATAGAATTTGCCCGTCCCGCCTTGGCTCTTTTCAGGAGCAATGACGTAGACATCGTCAGGCTGACCTTGGGCGAACGAAAGGTTGGCAGTAAAAAGCGCAACCAGTAACGGCAGGATGAATCGGATTGAGTAACGCATGGATATGTCTCCTTCAGAGAGATTCTGAGTGACCCGATTGTAGAGTAAGGCACTCATGAATGACAGGCGTTGAAATCGTGTTGTTAGCATACCCACAATTCACACAAAGCTATCGAGGGACAAATCACACTTTGCAACAGTCAGAAGGAATCATCTGTCGCACGGCTAGTTGACCCCTTGTGTTAGAATCCCAGCCTTTCATTGCACTGCTCAGATCGCACAAGAAAGGGGGATGCGTTGATGGCTATGGTGTTGGAAGGTATCAGGGTGCTAGATTTCGGGCGCTATATAGCAGGTCCGTTCTGTGCAAGTTTGCTGGCCGATCTTGGCGCGGAAGTGATTAGAATTGAGAAGGTGCAAGGCAGCGAAGACCGATTTCTTTCGCCCATCAGTGACCAAGGCGATGGTGCATTATTCATGCAGATGGGCCGTAACAAGCTTGGCATGACATTGAACCCAATGAAACCGGAAGGCCGCGAAGTTGTGCGACGACTAGTCGCCACCGCCGATGTAGTGGTTGCCAACCTTCCCCCCGACACACTAAAGGCCATGGGTCTGGACTATGAGAGTCTTAAGGCGATTCGCCCGGACATCATACTGACCCTGATATCCGCTTTTGGCAGTGGCGGACCGTATAGTAACCGTGTCGGTTTCGACGGACTTGGACAGGCAATGTCCGGCGCCATGTACATGTCTGGCACACCGGAACAACCCACGAAGTCCTATGCTCCTTTTATCGATTTCGGGACGGCGAGCCTGAGCGCATACGGCACGCTCGCCGCTTTGCTTGAGCGCCAGAAAAGTGGCCGGGGTCAGGTCGTCGAAGGTTCGTTGTTCAGTACGGCACTGACCCTTACCAATGGCACCGTCATTGAGCAGGATGCTATCGCTGTAAACCGCACTGCCACACTCAATCGCTCGCAGACTTCCGCACCTGCCGATACCTTCCGCACCAAAGACGGCTGGGTTCTGGTACAGAGTGTTGGCGGCCCCTTATTTGAGCGCTGGGCAAATCTGATGGGAGAGCCACATTGGTTGGTAGACCCGCGCTTCAAAGACGACATCAGCCGTGGCGACAACGGCGCTGTCATCAGCGAGCGACTGGCGCGCTGGTGTGCCGAGCGCACATCAGCAGAAGTATTAACGGCAATGGAAGATGCGCGACTGCCAGCTGGCCCGGTCATGTCACCGCAAGATGTGTTGGAAGATCCACACGTCGCGGCAAGCGGGATGTTTCAGAGGATCGATTATCCTGGCCTGAAAAAACCTGCGCCCATAATGCAACCACCGATTGGTATGTCGTTGACGCCACCGTCCATAAGAAAGCGCGCGCCGACTCTCGGTGAACACACGGATCAGATTCTTAACGAGTTGGGATACAGCGAAACGGAGATTCAGACCCTGCGCCGCGCCAGAGTCGTCTGACTCTGGTGCTTGGT
>JBBSPQ010000262.1:0-4685 GCA_038258585.1 Pseudomonadales bacterium | reverse complement strand
GCTGTTGCAGGAATCCGTTCACATGGGGGATGCGTTCTGGGATCGTCTCATGGAAGTGAAGACGGCTGTGAACAAGGAGCTGGAAAAGCAGCGCAACGAGAAAGTGATCGGCGCGGCGCTCAGTGCGGAAGTCACACTATATTGCGATGAAGATCTCAGTAAGACTCTGGCGCGCTTGGGCGATGAATTGCGCTTTGCGATGATGGTGTCGCAAGTACAGATTCTGCCACTTAGCGAGGCCGCAAATGCTGCCGCGACAGAAGTGAAAGGATTGCAGTTGAGTATCAAACCTTCCAAAGATACCAAGTGTGTACGCTGCTGGCATTACCGTCCCGATATCGGGATTCACAGCGAGCATCCAGAATTGTGTGCCCGTTGTGTTGAAAACATCACTGGGGCCGGAGAGAAACGTTTGTATGCCTGATCAGAGCAATAAAAATTCCAGCGCACAACCGGGCAACGACTCGCCAGAGTCAGCACGAATTGGTGCTGGAAGTCGGGTGACCTTACACTTTTCGCTGGCGTTGACCGACGGATCAGTCGTGGATGATAACTTCGACAAAACGCCAGCGACCAGGGTGATGGGTGACGGAAACATGTTGCCTGGGTTTGAGACCGCGTTGCTGGGACGTAGGACGGGCGACAAGATCAGCGTAGTGTTACCTGCAGCAGAGGCATTTGGCGAACCCAATCAGGCCAATGTGCAGGCGTTGCCAAGGCGCAAGTTTGCGGGCTTGCTGGCGAACTCGACGGACCCAGTGGAAGAAGGGACGGTATTGTCATTCACTGATAGCGGTGGTTTTGATATTCCGGGAGTAGTGAAGTCGATTAACGAAGACACGCTGGTGATGGATTTCAATCATCCTCTGGCCGGACGCGACATCTTGTTTACTGCCGAGATTCTTGCGGTGATTCCTGCCGGTGTGCAGGTAATGGAGATCAGATAATGAATGCGCACATCAAGCTCGCCAATCCTCGGGGTTTCTGTGCCGGTGTTGATCGCGCTATCGACATTGTTAACCGTGCGCTGGATATCTACGGGGCGCCGATCTATGTCCGTCATGAAGTGGTGCATAACAAATTTGTTGTGGACACGCTGCGTCAGCGCGGCGCGATCTTTGTTGATGAGTTGACCGACATCCCGATGTTGGACAGCGAGGGGCGCTCATCCATTGTTATTTTCAGCGCCCATGGTGTTGCCCAGTCTGTGAAGGAAGAGGCTGAGCGGCGTGGCTTCAAGGTATTCGATGCAACCTGTCCCCTTGTGACCAAAGTGCATCTGGAAGTGATTGGCTTCCGTAAGGAGGGACGAGAGTGCATTCTCATTGGCCACCAGTTTCATCCGGAAGTGGAAGGGACGATGGGTCAGTATGACGAAGGCGCCGGCGGCAAAATCTACCTAGTGGAATCGGTCGAGGATGTCGCCACGTTGCAGGTGCAGCACCCTGATCAGCTTTCCTACGTGACGCAGACGACGCTATCGATGGATGATACCTCGCGCATCATTGACGCCTTGCGCGATCGCTTCCCAAAAATAGAAGGCCCGCGCAAGAAGGACATCTGCTATGCCACGCAGAATCGTCAAGACGCGGTGAAGCAGTTGGCGCTGGAATGTGAGTTACTCTTGGTTGTCGGTTCCCCCAACAGCTCCAATTCCAATCGATTGAAAGAGCTGGCGGAACGACTTGGCTGCGAATCTTATCTCATTGATAGCGTCGATGACGTGAAGCCGCAATGGTTCGAGAACAAGACCCGCTTTGGTGTGACGGCTGGCGCATCGGCGCCGGAGGTGCTGGTGCAGCAGGTGGTTGAACGCCTCCATCAGATCTGCAATCAGAACCCGGAAGAGCTCAAGGGTGTGGAAGAAAACATCGTATTCAGTATGCCGAAAGAATTGCGGCGACCCTGACCTACATTTCCTGATATTGCCGCACAATCTCGCGTAACCCATTCGGGTCAGGCATTCCTTTGGCAACAATCTCTGGCGAATCTCCAGCTGTATAAAGCTCAATTGTCCCCACATTGAACATGCGGTTGAAAAGCGACTGCTTTACTTTGACGGTGCGAATGCTGTCCAGATCGATTTCCGAACGCTCTTTGCTGAGCAGTCCTTTCTCGAACAGGATATGCGTTGCAGTCACCGTCAGCTCAGTCGATCGGTTAACCAGATACCAGATCAGGAAAATTACCAGTCCTACTCCCACTGGAATCAGAATAAGCGCAAGAATAAACAACAATGGATTGTTTCTGAACATGACTGGATGGGCGGTATACAGTTCTTGCATGATTTTTCCTTATCTATGTTTGTTTTGAATTCGATTTATGAAATGGTTTTGTTACATGCCAGACTTCGCCAGAAACTCCTTGATTGCAGCATATATCAACTGTCGCTCCGCTGCAGTAAAACGGCCATGACCACCACCGGGAATCGTAATCATTTGATTGCGACCATTCACTTCGGCCAGCGCTTTGTGCAGGGCGACTCCCTGCGCGTATGGCACGACAGGATCGGCGTCGCCCTGAATGGTAAGAATAGGCGGTAAATCATCGCGCACATACTGCATGGGAGAGAGACGCAAAGCCAGCGGCATCGGGTCGGCGACACCATTGAACCAGCGCGCTGCATTCTCGGCGCGGTTTGGACCGGCAATGACATCCTGCACATCCGTCACCCCATACCAATTGATGACGGCGGCGACTTCTGGTGTTGTGCCAGCAGGACAATCGGCAGAGAAACCTTCGCTCTGAGGAATCATGCCCATAGACAAGGCGAGATGGCCGCCGGCCGATTGACCACTGACGACAATCTTATTGGTATCGATGTTGAACCGTTCGGCTTCGTTACCAATGAAGCGCATGGCACAGAATGCGTCGACCAGTGCGGCGGGCGCCGGTGCAACCCCGCCCAGACGATAGCCCACGTTCACGACATTCCAACCCATCTCCAGCCACGGTAGCAGAGCCATGATCTGACTGTTCTTGTTGCCGGCCACCCAGAAACCACCATGGAAAAACACCAGTGTAGGTTGGGGCGTGCTCACATCACGACGCGAGTAAATATCCATCGCCAGCTGAGCGCCGTTTTGAGAGGTGTAAGGCACATCAATATTGACCTGATACAAGGTCTCCACTTCGGCAGCCCAGTCGGAGGCGGGTGCGGGTTGAGCCAGTGCAGTTGTGCTGCTAGCGAAACTGACGACAGCAGCGAGTACGAATGGAATCAATTTGATAGGCATGGGCAAATCCTTACGCTGAGGGTTTACGATCATATCTGGTAATCGATAGACAGAGTGTAACGTGATTCACGGCGCGTGACACCGGCCAGAAATTTCCTTTGACCGCAGCCCGACGGTCGATTGTGGTGACATCGAAGTCAGGTCGGATATACTCCGGTGAGCGATTGTTCGCCACAAAATTTTTCGCCACAAAAAAACAACAACAAGGATTCCACATGATTATCTACGGCGTAGCCCTCCTTTCCTTCTGCCTTGTCGCAGGCCTCTACATCGGCGAACTCCTCGGACAACTGCTTGGCGTGCAAGCGAACGTAGGCGGAGTCGGCATTGCCATGGTGTTGTTGGTGCTGGCGTCAGGCTCCAAGCGCCTGCGTTCACTCACCACCGGCGCATCAGGGGAAGGCATCAAGTTCTGGAGCGCCATGTACATTCCCATTGTTGTGGCCATGGCGGCGAGCCAGAACGTGGTGGCCGCAGTGGAAGGCGGAATGCTCGCGGTGATCGCCGGTGTGGCAGCCGTGATTGTCAGCTTCGCGCTCGTCCCCGTCCTCAGTCGAATAGGCCCACAGAGCGAGCCATTGCCTCCTCTCGAAGTGCTGTCCGCCGCAGAGCGTGAGGGAGGTCGATAATGGAAACGCTGAGTGGGGTGTTGCGCGCCAATGGTCTTGTGGTCGCGTTCATGGTGGTGGGCATCACCGTCTGGTTGTCCTATCTGGTCTCCAATCGACTGACCAGAGGGCGCATTCATGGTTCTGCCGTCGCAATTCTTGTGGGCTTGATTGCTGCCTACTTCGCAGGCAAGGCGACCGGCGGCGGTCGAGGTGTTGCAGATGTCAGTGTCTTGGCTGGCATCGGTCTGATGGGCGGCGGCATGATGCGAGACTTCGCAATCGTATCCACCGCTTTTGGCGTGCAACTGAGTGAACTCAAGCAGGCCGGCATTGCTGGAATCATCTCTATTTTCGCCGGGGTAATTGTCTCCTTTATTGTTGGCGCGGTGGTGGCCATTGCCTTTGGGTACACCGATGCGGAAAGCATCACCACAATAGGTGCAGGCGCAGTGACCTATATCGTCGGCCCGGTGACAGGCACTGCTATCGGAGCCAGTTCCGAAGCCATCGCGCTGAGTGTTGCGGCGGGAGTGGTGAAATCCATTCTGGTGATGATCGGCACGCCGATGGTGGCGCGCTACATCGGGCTCAACAATCCGAAATCCTCGATGTTATTCGTTGTCTTGATGGTCTCGAACAGTGGTGTCGCATGAGGTCTTGATGCTACCGATCCCCGACTGGTTCCTTATGGGGCCATGACCGCGACTTTCTATACCGGAATCGGCTGCCTGATGGGGCCATCTATTCTTTACTTCATCGTTCGAGCCCTGGTGTACGCGAAGCCCGGACAACATTCGGATCTTTTATGACAACAGTTTTACAGAACTTCCCCGCCTTG
>JBBSPQ010000261.1:0-4694 GCA_038258585.1 Pseudomonadales bacterium | reverse complement strand
CAAATGCAGGTACCCACCAAGCGTGGATTACATCGTTTGATGTCAGGAGAAAGCGAACTTTTTTGTTAACTGGGATAACGAGGGGATTATCCACTTCCAATAAATAATGCTCTTCTTTTGGTAGCAGGTTGTTGATCTGATCTCTTGGTGTGCTCAGAACGCTGAAGAAAGACACTTCTTCATCGTCCGGATTGGCACGCATGTATTTGTATTCCCAGCGCCACTGATAACCAACCACCTGGATGTCGAGATCGGACTCGGAGGCATCATAGGCTTGAGTAAGAACACGGGTCGCCGGAATTGCCATCAAAATCAGTATGACGAACGGGATGATTGTCCAGATGATCTCAACCTTCGTGCTTTCGTGAAAAGTTGCAGAAACGGCACCTTTCGCCTTGCGATGGTTGAGAATGGACCAGAACATCGCACCAAATACGACTATCCCGATGGCTACACACCACCACAGGATCTGCATATGAAGGTCATAGGTATCTCTACTGATTTGGGTTACACCCTGGGTCATATTCAGATCCCAGGCTGCCTGAAGATTAGTGCTGAGCAGTGTGAACGCAGCAACCACCAGGCCTAACCACAGCTTTGCTTTAGGCAACATTCGCCGTGTCTCCATAAATAAGAAAAAGGCTGAGTAAATAATATTGTGTTATTTTTTTTATGTTGAATCCCTCGTTGAGGATTCACAGCTAAGATTACTTTGACGATCTGAGCGAGCCTGAGACCGCCGTTAAGCGACCACGATTCCATCTTTACGTGGACTGATTTGACAGGGACAAGCAGTCGATTCCCCGCATACAGCGACCAGAACCTTACCCGGAAATGCTCCAAGTAAACAGGACGATTCTGTTCAAGATCACGCGGGTGCAATAAAAGCGCGGGCATTATAGCAAAAGCTCGTGAGAAAATACCATCCTCAAATTGGCCCTCTGGTAGCGCAAACTTAACTAACTCGCAAGTCTGACAAGTGAATTACAATTCCATTTATCTCAACAACCTATCCCTGCAACCCATCTCAACAATGTTTCCCGACCAGATTATCTCAACAATCCATCCTGCCTCAGCAAGGCCTCAATTCTCGGCTCACGGCCCATAAAGCTAGTGAAAAGCTCTAGTGGATCGGCACCGCCACCTCGGGACAGCACCTTGTCAAGAAACTGCGAACCGGTGTCTGAGTTAAATACACCAGTATCTGCAAACCTTGAAAATACATCTGCAGACAAGACTTCCGCCCATTTATAGCTGTAGTAGCCGGCCGCATACCCGCCAGCAAAAATATGCGAAAAACTGTTCTGGAAGCGGTTGCAAGAAGGTACCGGGTAAGCCGAGGTGAGTGCCCGCACCTGTTCCAGCTTTTGTTGTACCTGATCTTCGCCAACAGCGCCAGTAAGTTGATGCATCTGAAAATCGAACATTGCGAATTCCAATTGTCGTACGGTTTTCATGCCGGACTGGAAGTTTCGGGCTGCCAGCATGCGTCCAAGTATGTCGTCAAGGAGGCTTTCGCCACTCTCATAATGCGCAGAAATCATCTCGATGGCGCGACCGTCCCAACACCAGTTCTCCATTAGCTGACTGGGTAACTCAACGGCGTCCCATGCGACACCGTTGATGCCTGAAGAACGCAGATGTGTCTCCACGGTGAGCATATGATGAAGACCATGGCCAAACTCGTGGAACAGGGTAGTGACTTCGTTGTGAGTCAAAAGGGCAGGCTTTCCGCCACTGCCTTTGCCAAAATTGCACACCAGATAAGCAACGGGGATCTGCAGAGTCCCATCAGCGAGTATTCTTCTCGACCGGCATTCTGCCATCCAGGCGCCTGGCTTTTTGCCGTCGCGAGTAAACAGGTCCAGATAGAATCGGGCGATGACTTCCCCATCTCGCATTATGTCGTAGGCACTGACGCTGTCATCCCACTTGCTCATCTCCGCATTCTCACGAATGCTGATGCCATAGATCACGCCCGCGATCTCGAACAATCCGGCTTTTACTTTGGGCAAGGGAAAATACTGCCTCAATTCTTCCTGGGAGATATCGAAGTTCTGCTTACGCAGTTTTTCGCTGTAATAGGGAATATCCCACGCCGCCAGCTCCGCGATGCCATGCATGTCTGCAGCGAAACTTCTCAATTCCTCATATTCCTTTCTGGCTGCAGGCACAGCAAGCGCGGCGAGATCTTCTATAAAAAGATTAACGGTGGCTACGGATTTGGCCATCTTGCGCGCGACGGATACTTCCGCGTAATTGCTGTAACCGAGTAAATTTGCCAACTCTGATCGGCAGGTCAGAATCTCATCAATGATAGATTTATTGTCCCATTGCCCATCGACGTCGCTCTGATCAGAGGCGCGGGAAACGAAGGCGCGATACATCTGTTGTCTCAATTCGCGATCATCCGCATTGGTCATTACACCGCTGTAACACGGAAAGTCTAGGCTCAGCACATACCCTTCGAGACCTTTGCGCTGCGCCGTTTCTGCTGCGGCCTGCACGGTTGCTTCGGGAACGCCAGCGAGCCTGTCTCTATCGTTGAGTTGTAGAGTCCAAGCCATCGTCGCATCAAGGACGTTATTGCTGAAGTTGTTGGACAGTTTGCTCAAGCGAGTCTCAAGCTCAGCAAATGCCTTCTTTTTCTCATCATCGAGATCGACCCCTGCAAGTCGAAACTCCAGCAGGCTGTCCCTGAGTATCTTGCGTTGCGACTGATCCAGGTCCCCAGCTTCGTCAGCCAACAGTCGAACAGCATCGAAGAGCTGCCGGTTCTGACCGAGCCCTGTGTAGTATTCGGTAATCATTGGCTGGCACTTGTTATAGGCCTCTCTAATGTCCGCCGTGTTTTTCACAGCATTCAGATGGCTCACCGTGGACCACACCTTGCTCAGACGGTCTTCCATGTCATCCAGAGGCCCCATCAGGCTTTGCCAGTCCGGCGCCTTGGTACTTGAATTGGTATTGCGTGAATTCTGCAGCAGCTGGGCCAGCTGAGTCTGATTCTGGTGTAAAACAGTAGTCACCGCCTCCTCGATATGACCCGCATTTATGGCAGAGAAGCGGGGTAACTCATTGAATATTAACAAAGGATTGGTTGTCATGGAGACCTCATCAAAATCGGTTTAGCGCGAGCATCGTCTTTGCAGGATAATTGTCGAGATACTGGGCGAGCGCTGATCTGTCTGTATACTACTGCAACCCAATGGGAAATTCCCGACCCTTTTCCATCCAGTGCGACTGACATCTTCAAGTCGCAGGTTTACGTCGCAGAGAGAGAGTCACGATGACAATTCGCCGGTTCGAAAATCATGTTCCTACAATAGATGACACCGCTTATGTCGACCCTGACTGCGTTGTTATTGGCGACGTCAAGATTGGCAAAGACAGTTCTGTCTGGCCTTTCGCCGTGATTCGCGGCGATATTCATCAAATAAGAATTGGCGAACGAACCAGCATTCAGGACGGTGCTGTGATTCATGTGACCCACGCCGGTCCTTTGAACCCCGATGGTTTTCCGACCAGCATTGGTAATGACGTCACCATAGGCCACAAGGTGATGCTGCACGGTTGCTGCATAAAAGATCGAGTATTGGTCGGTATGGGCGCAACCGTTATGGATGGGGTTACTGTCGAATCGGAGGTAGTGATCGGAGGAGGGAGCCTGGTGCCTCCGGGCAAAACCTTGGTAAGCGGGTATCTTTACGTGGGATCGCCTGTAAGGCAGGTACGCAAACTTACTGATAAAGAGCTCGAATACTTCTGCTACACCGCTGGCAAATACGTTCAATTCAAGGATCGCCATAAGGCGGGGTCAGAAGTTCTCTGAACTGACTCTTACTCAGGATTTAGCTCGGTGCGCAGCGCAGCGATAACGCTCGCTGTCTCGGGGCTAATACCACGCCAGATAAAGAAAGCTTGAGCGGCCTGTTCGACCAGCAGTCCCAAACCATTGAATGCTTTCGCGGCACCGCATTCCTTGGCCCATTGCTGAAAGGCTGTATCGCCAACGCCGTAAATCATGTCGTAACACCAAGTGTCTCGCCGAACAATTGAAGCGGGCAACGGTGGCACAGAACCGTCCAGTCCCGCCGAAGTACCATTGATAATCAGGTCGAAGTGCTCGCCTTCAAGTTCAGCAAAAGTCCTGACATCCAGATTGCCATGCTCCGCAAACCGTGACGCCCAGGTTACTGCTTTTTCTATGGTGCGATTGACTATGCAGACTCGCACTGGCTTTGCAGCCAGCAAATTGGGCAAGACTCCCCGCACGGCGCCACCGGCGCCAACCAGCAAGACTGATTTCCCGGCGACCACACCGCCTTGATTCTGAACAATGTCGCGCAGCATGCCGACCCCGTCGGTATTTTCACCGCACAGCTGGCCACGATCATTTCTATAAAGTGTGTTCACTGCGCCAGCTGTGGCTGCGGCTTCGCTGAGCACTTCGGCCATCTGGAAGGCGCGCTCTTTGAAGGGAACCGTGATGTTGAGACCACAACCTCCATTCGCGAAGAACGCCAGAACCTGCTGCTCGAAAGTGTCGGGCGCGACTTCCTGAGCGACATAGATCAGCTGTTGATTCGTCTGCGTCGCGAACCGCGCATGAATCCATGGCGAGCGACTGTGCTTGATTGGAAATCCGAAGACTGCGTAACGATCCACCGAGTTGATCCTGTCAGACTAATGCT
>JBBSPQ010000260.1:0-4698 GCA_038258585.1 Pseudomonadales bacterium | reverse complement strand
CCCTTTTCCATGCAGTGTGTGGCGGTATGGGTCTCGTTGGCGTCATTCTCGATGCGACAATTGCTCTGCGGCGAGTTCCCGGCTCTGCTGTGCAACAACGTACATTGCGCGCCAACAGCTTGACTCACGTCATGGAGCTGTTTGAAAGCAATATGGAGGCAACTTACTCGGTAGCTTGGCTCGACTGTCTGGCGAAAGGGGATGCGCTTGGCCGCTCGCTGCTGTTTCTGGGGGAACACGCCGAAGATGGACGATACAAAGCGCCAGTCAGCGGCAGGATCAACGTGCCGTTTAGCACGCCGTCGTTGTTGCTCAATCGCTTCAGCATGGGGCTATTCAATACGCTGTATTTCAATCGCCCCGTGAATACGACCGACGCACAGCGCATAGAAGCGGGAAACTATTTTTTCCCGCTTGACGGTATCGGACACTGGAACCGGTTGTACGGCAAAAGAGGCTTTGTGCAGTATCAATTCGTGGTGCCGGATGAATCGGCCCACACCGCAATCTCGGCGGTCCTCAAACGCAGCAGCGCAGCAGGCAAAGGATCATTTTTATCTGTGTTGAAAAAATTCGGCCCCGGCAACAGCAATCTGCTTTCGTTTCCCATTCAGGGTTACACGCTCGCCATGGATTTCAAATGGGAGAGAAACTTGCTGTCATTTCTTGATGAACTCGATCGCATCGTGCTCGACCACGGGGGACGCCTGTATCTTGCCAAAGATGCGCGTATGAGCGAGACAACTTTCAAGAACAGCTATGACCACTGGGAAGAGTTTGCCGCCATCCGCGCGAGCACAGGCGCTGATAAAGTATTCAACTCGCTGCAATCACAACGCTTGGGTTTGTGACCTGGGTTTGTGATCCGGGTTTATTACGATGTCATAAGTGACAAATAGAATGACAGGAGTATAACGACTTTGAAAACCATTCTGATCATCGGCGCCAATTCTGCGATCGCGAAAGCAGCTGCGCGACTCTACGCAGAAGAGCATTGCAGGATTTTCCTGTTGGCCCGCAATGCGGAACAGCTGGCGCTTCAAAAAAAGGATCTTGAGATTAGAGGTGCCGCAGATGTCGATTACGCCATACTGGACGTCAATAATTTCAGCCACCATGAGGCCGTAGTGGATCAAGTAGTCGATTCTTTCGGACGGATCGACCTAGCGCTGATCTGTCATGGCAGCCTGCCCGATCAAGCCCTGTGCGAAGAAAATTTCGACGAAGCACTCATCGAATTCAACACCAATGCGTTGAGCGTCATCTCGTTGCTGACCGTAATTGCCAATCACATGGCAGTTCAGAAGAGCGGTTGCCTGGCTGTGATCACCTCTGTTGCCGGGGATAGAGGTCGCCAGTCCAACTATGTCTATGGAGCCGCTAAAGGCATGGTGTCGCTGTATTTGCAAGGTCTGCGAGGACGCATGCATCAGAAGGGAGTCCGCGTCGTCGATATACGTCCCGGCTTTGTGGATACACCAATGACCGCCGCGTTCAAGAAAGGAGCCCTGTGGAGCTCACCGGAGCAAGTTGCCCAGTGTCTGGTCAAAGGCATCAGTAAGAATAGCCATACGGTCTACGCTCCCGGTTACTGGCGCATTATCATGACTGTCGTCTGCAGCATTCCGGAGACACTGTTTAAACGCCTGAAGCTGTAGCAATCGATCTTCTAAAAAGAGGAACCAGGTTGAGTCAGGAATTCGACCTCCTCCGGCGTCGAAACCCTGCCCAGAATTGCATTGCGGTGCGGAAAACGTCCGAACCTCTCAATAATCTGACAATGACGAACCGCAAAATCGATGAACCCTGCGAAGGTTTCACGCTGTAATTCCGGGACCGAATCCGCCAACTCTTTGAACAAAGCAACGCACTCCTGCTGATCTGTCGTATTTTCCGAGTGCTCGAGCGGCATATAGAAAAACACCCGTTCGATGGGCCGCAACTCGCGATCCCTTCGAGCCATCAAGCCGTCCTTACTAAGCCCATGGGACACACTGTCAAATCCGAACGACTTGGGTGTGCCACGGTAAATGTTACGAGGAAACTGATCCGTAAGAATAATCAATGCCAACTGCCCGGACGCCGATTGGCGCCAATGCTGCAACTGGCCAGCGCCAGCGGCCTTTACCAACAATTCGAAACGCACCTTGATCTGCGTGTCCACTTGCTCTTGTTTCGACCACCATAACTTTGACTGTTGCTTCGCCGTGGCGGCATCGTTGGAACTTGAGCCGAACCAGAACTCCAGTATTGTCTCAGGACTTTCGTTCAATCCCTCTTTGATACCCTCATTAAGATCCATTTTACGATCCTCTGCCATCGATCCACTCCTCATCATCGAATACCCACGGAGTTTAGCACCAGCTTAGCACCGGTTGGGGTAGTAATTCTGACTCCTGAACTGGCATCATACGGCCAGTGAGAAACAGGGATCAAAGAGAAATGGATATAGGAATGACAGAACAGCAAAGCCTGACACCACTCTACGTCGATCTCGATGGCACGCTTATTAATAGTGATCTGTTGCTGGAATCTTTTCTGGAGCTGATTAAACACAACTTGCTCATGCTCTTTCTTGCCCCATTCTGGCTATTTGGAGGCAAAGCTAATCTCAAACATCAAATCGCTAGCCGGGTGGAACTTCGCGCTGACCTGCTGCCTTATAACGTTGATCTTCTTACATATCTCCGTGCTCAAAAAGCATCAGGACGGAAACTGGTGTTGATTTCGGCATCAAATGAAAAACTGGTAAAAGCCGTCGCTGCTCACTTGGATCTGTTTGATGAAGCCATTGGCAGTAGTGCGGAAGTTAATTGTTCAGGTAAACGTAAACTCGCCAAGATCAAGGAAACCGATCCGGAATTTGTCTACGTCGCCGATGAGAAAATCGATCTGGAAGTATGGGCAGAGGCTTATGCCGCCGTTCCCGTCAATGCATCTGCATCGTTACAGCGCCAGGTTGCGGCCATTACACGCATCGAAGACACGTTCGATCATCCCGGCAAAGGATTTCGACCATACCTCAAGGCGTTGCGCCTGCACCAATGGCTGAAAAACACGCTGGTATTTCTGCCTCTAGCGCTGGCTCATCAGCTCGTCAATCCGATGCTCGTCTTGCATACCATCACTGCTTTTCTATGCTTCGGACTTTGCGCGTCCAGCGTTTACGTTCTCAACGATCTGCTGGACCTGCCCAGCGATCGCCAGCATCGCTCCAAAAACAAACGCCCTTTTGCAGCGGGCGACGTGCCGCTATTACACGGATTGCTGATCAGTCCCGTCCTGCTGATTTGTGCATTCTCACTCGCCCTGTTGCTGCCAACTGCTTTTATCCTAGTACTCGCGTTCTATTATCTGTGCACTGGCCTGTACAGCTTTCGGCTCAAGCGCATTATGCTTGTAGATGTCATTGTGCTGGCAACGCTTTACACCATTCGAATTATTTCCGGTGCTGCCGCGATTTCGATCGTGCCTTCATTCTGGTTGCTCGCTTTCTCAATGTTCCTCTTCTTCAGTCTGGCGGTGGTTAAACGCTACACGGAACTGGACTACCTGCGCACGGCAGGAATTTCGCAATCCGAGGGTCGAGGGTATTACGCGCAAGACTTGAGCATCATGGCAATCTTCGGTGTCGCCAGCGCGTTTCTGTCGGTGATGGTTTTTGCACTTTATATTAACAACGAAGAAACAAGCGGCCAGTATTTGACACCAGAAGCGCTATGGTTGATTTGTCCTCTCTTGCTTTATATGGTCACGCGCATATGGCTGTTAGCTGCTCGTGGCCAGATTGAAGAAGATCCAATCGTGTTTGCATTGAAGGACAGGATCAGCCAGATTGTAACGCTGGTTTGCGGCCTGTTGTTATGGCTTGCCAACATTGACTGGCGGGCGATGGTTTATTGATTGAGTTCAATGCAGCTTTGCTGACGTCAATGCAACGATCAAATTGTGATGAGATGCTCAGCTTGCATACCTCTTACGGCGCGCATCGGCAGAGCATGATCAAAAGTGACGAATACACCCGAATGACGGACTGCCAAGGCAAGCAAATAAGCATCTGTCAATTGACGAGGGGTGAGGATCTGTTGCCAATTGAAAAACCCTGAATCGAACAGGGAAACATCGTCCGCCCAGAATTGATGCAACGGTGACAACGTCGCGTCACGCAATCGGTTCGCGATCTCCATTAGAGATCTACAATTTGGATAGGCAGCTTGAGACATTATGCGGATGCAACCGTTCTGCGTTAATGGGCACGAGGCCCAGCCTTGCTCAACATTATTGCTTAGCCACTTCATGGCGGAAACATGATGGACATGCGAACTATCTAGAAGCGCTATCAGAACATTTACATCGAGTAACGCCCGCATTCACACACCCAGATCATCGCGTAGCTTGTCCACCAATGCGTTGGTAACTACAATGCCATTCGCTGGAAGCGGACTGAACCCGTAGCTGGGTGGCGGCTCAGCGATATCTGCTTGTAGTCGCGACGTTGCGTAAGTTCCTTGTAACATAGCTTTACGCGCCAATTCCGAGATCACGTCTCCCGCTGTTCGTCCTTCTCGATAAGCTAGCTCCTTTACAGCGCTCAGCACTGAATCTTCAATATCCAAGGTAGTTCGCATACCGCTCTCCGAATCTGATGCAGTGATGCTAACGCATCACTGCGTCAAAGCAACAACAAATATTTAATCT
>JBBSPQ010000259.1:0-4717 GCA_038258585.1 Pseudomonadales bacterium | reverse complement strand
CGTACTAAAAGTTCCGAGAACGGTTCTCCAACATAGGTGCAGGTGATCTGGTACCAAAAAACTAAGCCTACCTGAGTGAGTGTCCCCAAGAAACCCCGACCGTGTGGGTAATCACAATCTGCAATTTTCAATAGACTACTCCCTCACCACACACTGCATCACCGCAGTAAGACTTTTTACGCATCAGAGCAATGAGCGAAGTACTTGATCTGGAATTCCATTCGTGAGAAGGCGTTCCTTTTTGATCTCAGCAGGCAAAGATTTGCGGCGGCCTCAAATAAAGGCATATCCTTAGTCTCAACTAAATTGTGAGCTCATGTTATAGTTCTGTTTGCTTTGGACGGTATTGAACGGCTTCTGCCGCGTGTTGTACCTCAATACGGTCACTGTCGGCTAGGTCAGCAATCGTCCTGCTGAGCTTGAGAACCCGGTGATAAGCGCGGGCGCTCAACTGCATCCGCCGCACCGAAAGCTCGACCAATTGTTTTGCTTCCGGCGATAGGATACAGAAACGGTCAATTTCGCTGACGCGCATATCCCCGTTGGTAAAAATACCCGCTAACCCAGCGAAACGCTTCACTTGCCGAGCGCGAGCGTGTTCAACACGAGCGCGAATAGTTGCTGAACTCTCGCTGTGCTGGGCGTTGAGCAGCTTATCATAGTCCACACGAGGCACATCGACATGAATATCAATGCGGTCGATCATTGGGCCGGAAAGTTTGCTCTGATAGCGCAGAATCATCGAGGGTGTGCAGGTGCAGGCTTTGACCGGATCAAGGTAGCTGCCGCAAGGACACGGATTCATTGCAAGCACCAGCAGAAAATTTGCCGGAAACGTCAACGAGCCTTTTGCTCGACTGATCGTGACAATTTTATCCTCAATCGGCTGGCGCAGCACCTCAAGTACCTTGCCTGAAAATTCGACGGCCTCATCTAAAAACAGGACGCCGCGATGAGCCAGCGTGATTTCCCCAGGACGCGGCGTGGTGCCACCACCCACAAGACCGGCCTGGCTAATCGTGTGGTGCGGGGCACGGAATGGTCGTGTTGTCATGAGCGGATGATCGCTCTGCAACATATCGGCGACTGAATAGATACGAGTAGTTTCGAGTGCCTCTTCAAATGTGAGTGCGGGGAGAATACCCGGCAGCGCCCGCGCCAGCAATGTCTTTCCCGTTCCGGGTGAACCTCTCAGCAAAACATTATGATTGCCTCCAGCGGCGATCTCCAGTGCTCGTTTAACATGTTCCTGTCCCTTTATATCGGAGAAATCAATCAGTCCATCAGGTACTCGAAATGTTGTTGTGAGATTGTCCGAGGCGGATATATAAGGTTGGATCGGATTCAATCCATAAAGATGCTCGACCAACTGCCCCAAGCTATCTACGGGAATGACCGTGATCCCCTGAACCAGCGACGCCTGCGCTGCATCTTCGCTGGGCAGGTAAATGGTCGCAAAGCCCGCTTGAGAGGCGGCGTAGGCCATTGGCATCCCGCCTTTCACATGGCGAACACTTCCGTCAAGGGATAGTTCACCGATAAACATAGCTGCTTCAACTGCCTTGAGTGGAACTTGATCGGTGGCTGCCAAAACGCCAATAGCAATTGCCAGATCATAAGCGGAACTGTGTTTGGGCAGGTCGGCTGGCGACAAATTTACGGTATAAACTTTATTGGGAAATTGTAGATTACTATTGCGAATTGAGGATCGAACCCGTTCTCGACTCTCTTTCACTGCGCTGTCAGGCAGCCCCACAATGACGAAGCTTGGTAATCCTGCACGCGGATTGAAATCTACCTCGACTTCGACGACACAGCCATCTAACCCGATCAGCGCACATGCCCTTACAATCGCCAGCATAAATCGCCCTTCATATCGCGCTATCCTATTACAACGAGTATAGTCGATATGTATATTCCGCACAGTGAACTATTTGTCGGCGAACAACAGCAAGCGCATTATGGATGGTGATAGTAGAGTGGGTGTGGTTTTGGGGCAAACCATACGGTGTTTGGCTCAATTTTCAGGTAGGTCATTACCTGTGCGTACTGACTTCTAAGTTTGATTAGGTCTTTGGCAGCAACTTGTTCACTCAATATCCATTGAGTTTGTTACTCTCTGAAATCATCTGGTTACTCAAAGTTGCCCCAACCGGAACGACATCTGCGGCATCCGAGCACATTATGTACTCATGATATAAATCTTCATAACAGATGCGTTTTTCGCCCTGCAACAATTTATAGGTAAAATGAAGATCCCAGAGTGAGGAACGTGAGGATAGGTTATGCCTACCCATCGTCTTCCATCGCAGCCTACCCCCTTCATCGGCAGGGAAAATGAACTTGCCGAAATCGCCAAGCTGCTGCGAATGCCTGACTGCCGCCTGCTGACGCTGGTCGGTCCCGGCGGGATGGGCAAAACACGGCTCGCTATCGAAGCAGCGGAAAGGAATGCAACCGCTTTTCTCGACGGCGTTTATTTCGTCCGTCTCCAGCCCATCGAGCACGTCGACCTGATTGTTCCCACGATTGCTGACGCCCTCGGACTCCCTTCGGACGGGAGCCAAGACCCGCCCGCTCAGGTACTCCACTACCTGCACGACAAAGCTATGCTTCTAATTCTTGACAACATGGAGCATTTACGCGACGGTATCAACTTGTTTTCAGAAATGCTGGTAGTAGCGCCGCAAATCAAACTCCTCGCAACTTCGCGGGAAGCGCTAAACTTGCGCGAGGAGTGGCTCTTCTCGGTTGAGGGATTACCATATCCTGTTGGAGACGTGCTCGACGACCTGGAAGACTACGGTGCAGTTCAATTGTTCGTCACCTGTGCGCGACGTGCACGCCTGGACTTCGCACTGAATGAGCCAATGACAGACATCATCCACATCTGCCAACTGGTCGAGGGAATGCCGCTGGCGCTCGAACTCGCCGCGAGCTGGGTGCGTTCGCTCAGCCTTTCCACCATCCTCGAACAGATCAAAACCAGTGTCGACTTCCTCACAACCTCTCAGCACAACATGCCAGTGCGTCACCAGAGTATGCGGGTTGTATTCGATTATTCCTGGCAACTGCTGTCCGAAGAGGAACAGGCTGTTTTCCGCAGTATGGCAGTATTTCGCGGTGGATTTACGACGGAGGCAGCGATGCAGATAACAAATGCATCGCTGCAAAACCTGGCATCTTTAATCGACAAGTCGCTCGTGCGACGGGGCGAGAACGGGCGCTACGATCTGCACGAGCTGCTGCGCCAATACGCCGCCGAGAAACTCGATCAGACACTCAATCTGAGAGAATACATCCTCGACCGACACTGCGACTACTACACCGAGTTTTTACACCGGCAAGAAGCAACCATCCATCTCAGCAACCAGGCAGAAGTGCTCAAAGACCTTGACAATCTGCGCATGGCCTGGAGACGTGCAGCTCTACAGCGCGACCAGACAGCTCTGCGAAAGGCTGCACCCAGCCTCAATTGGCTCTATCACTTTCAAAGTTGGCATGACGAAGGCGCAGCCATGTTCTACCTGGCAGAAGAAGCCTTGCAGGAGATGCCTACAACGGACGACAGTCGTTTCCTGCTGGGGATGATACGTTTGTTCCGAGGCTGGTATCAACCAGAGCAACCCCAACACATGAAATACCCACCGGTGGATATTAAAGCCACGCTGGCACTCTGGGACGGTCTGGAAGAGCGCCCTGAGATGGGGCTTCCGCTAACCCGTGCGATGCTTAGCTTGTGGGGTAGAAGTGATCCAGAACAGATTGTTACCATCGCTCACAGGAGTCTTGACTTCTCCAAACGTCACAATAATCTGTCCGGTGAGGCAATCGCACTGACAGCCCTTGCCGCTGTCTCTTATGACGCTTTCGGTGAGTTTGCCGAAGCGCAGCAGCACCTTGTGGAGGCACTGGCAATTGATCAACAGATTGGTTTCGATTTGAACGCACGCTGGGCAGAAGGGATTCTGGGAGATATCGCGTCACTGCAAGGGCAATACAGCGAGGCAAAGGCACACTATGAAGCCAGTGTGGCGCATCACTATGCAGGGGGTATATCCAGATCGCTGGATTCTGTCCTATTTGATTCGGGAAGTGCGGCGCTCGAACTGGGCGACGATGCCGCAGCCAGGCGCTACTTTGAGAAAGGCTTTGCCGTGGCAACCGATCTCCACCGACCCAAAGGGCTTTCCCAGGGACGCGCCAGATTGGGCATCCTGGCTGCCCTCCAGGGCGACACCAGCGCGGCGACAGCGTATTATGAGGACTGTCATGCCTATCAACAGTCTGCAGGCGTCAATGCCTTTAGCCAACGGGAGGGGTTGATCGGCCTCGCATCTCTGGCGTTGCTGCTCGGACATCACGAATATGCACTGGCGCACGGCGAGGCGGTCTTGTCGCGCTACAAGGATACGGGGTATCAAGTTCCACTAATGTGGGCTCACAGCCGCGCAGGACATGCGCTGCTTGGCCTGGGTGAGCAGACGCGGGCCAAGTCGTATTTGTTCGAAGCCTTGCGAGAAGCGGCGGCGGTCGGCGCGCTCCAGGTGCTCTTGGAGGCGTTGGCAGGTATTGCGCAGTTATCGGTGCTGCCGCCAACGCTCGCCGTAGAATTGTTGGCGTTCGTGTGTGAACATCCAGCAGCGAACCGCTTCAGTCGCAACCAGACAGATAAAGCATTGGCGAGGTTAGAAGCGCTGCTGCCCGAAGGCGAGTT
>JBBSPQ010000258.1:0-4725 GCA_038258585.1 Pseudomonadales bacterium | reverse complement strand
GCATGGCGAGCTCTATAAATTGTTCGTGAGTGTGATCGTGCCAGTCCTGAGTGGATAGTACATCAACTGCAAGCTCATCCCCCTGTAGCCATAAACCACAGTCTTTCAGTCCCATATCTCTCGACAGAGCCAAAACAGCACGGTCAATCATCTGCAACTCGGATGCTGACACGCCGTCCCATACCATGTCGCATATCCACAATGTCTGCTCCACTGGCCGCACGACCATCCACGCACCGAGGCTTCCATCCTGACGCCGCAACATCAGACACTGATAGTCATCGACGTCTGGTCGCGACACGAAACGGTGCATTAGCCAAGCGCTGTCTCTTACCGAGGACAGACGGTAACGACTGGAAGCTATCCGCCAAAGGGAATCTGCTGACTGTTTGTCGGGCCACCCGCGCGAAACACTATCACTGAACTCAACGGTGATAGCGCTGTCATTGCTGCGCCGGTAAGTCGTCACAGCCTTGCCGTTCTCGCTCAAGGGATCCTGGGTGTTATGCAAAGCAGACAGACGTTTGTTGGGAAAACCAAAGAGCAAGCGAACGTCGGGCCTAGGGGAATATAACCTGTGAAAGGCAACGAAGGTCTTGAGCATTACCTTCTGACGAATCAATTCGGGTGTACGGCGGGTAAACACGTCCCCTACCTGAACCACAGGCAGATGCACTCCGCTTCCCTGCCACATAGCACGCAGTCCGGCCATATGGCACTGAACCGCATCGCTCTCATCAACCGCAAGCATAACCAACGGATCGCCGTCATGCAGAAATTTCCAGCGCCAGTAGTCTACCCCACGGGTCAGATCAAAGGCCTCGTTAAATCTCTGCATGATGGACATTTCATCGCCATCTTTATAGGGTCGAAAGGTAATGGTCATTCGCGCGCTGATTCTGGTGAGTCAGTTATCCCCTGCCGATTATCTGGGCAATAGGAGCAAGATCGCTGGCAGAAAGTTCTGGAATCGACAGAGTTTCTGACACTGGCGTCCATTCCTTATCGGTATCCAGCAGACACACACGCGCGAACTGGTCGCAAATATCCAGCCAATCGCAGAATCCTTCAATTGAATGCAGGAAACGCTCCGGCTGAAAAATGAAAGAAGCGATCGCAATAGTGTAAAGGCGACACTGATCGCAATTCACGTTTGGCATGCAGCATTTGGCGTTGCTTGGCTTGAGGTCCACTCGATAACCCTGATGCCAGTCAAAGTTGCGTCCGTTGCAGTTTGTCGCAACGCCGTTCTCATCGAGATTGTAAAGTCGTTGCGGTGTGGTCAGCGCATCGTTAAACGCACGAGTCTGAAGGACTGCTCGAGGGTATCGAACAATAACTTCGTTAATGACTTCCCGCGCTTTCATCAATGACTCATCCGCAAACAACATGTTGTTATCGCGGGAGCTAAAGCGGAAGTACTCCTTGTCATTGGTCGTTTCGGCCGTCAACTTATCGAGATAACTTTGCGTAGGAGAGAAATAATTGAACATGATCCGATGACCATACTCATCCATGATGCGCACAACACCTGGAATCTGGGAAAGATTGTGAGGATTGATAGTGAACACAAAGCGCACACGTGGGTCGCCGGCAAAATTGCGAATGGATTTCCAGAACACATTACCGCCGCGGAAGTGCTTGGTCGTATTCTCATCGCCCCATACTGAAATCTGGATGGAATAAGGGATGTCCGGATGAATACGAATAGTGCCGTTGGTGTGAATAGAGCCACGTGGAATATGTTCCGCTGCAAGACGCAGACGCTGTTGCGCCAAGGCCGGCTCCGCACCAGCGAAGAAACCGAAAGTCACGCCGTTGGCAGCCTGCTGACGAAAAAACTCACCCCAAACGGCATCATCACTTTCTTCTGTCGCCTGCTTATAGTCGTCACCCTCAAAGTAAAAACAACCTTCGCAGAATAGATTGCAGCGTGACGTAAGATCGTAGTTATTCGATTTACGTAACACCTTTCTGATCTGGCGCGCACGCTGGTAGCGTGGAACCAGTTCCGGACGCTGTTTGAGAAACGCATCAATCTGGCGCCTAGAGGCTGGGCTTGGAAGTAAGCCATCAGAACTGGAGGTAAGTCCCACTTGTTCCGCAGAAGTTGTGTTATTCATACAGAGAAATCGCCTTCACATTTGGTCGGAGCAGTAAGCAGATATGACAGTATTTAAACATCTGCACGAGGCGCTCATAGTAACATGTCGGCGTGGGAAAAAAATCACAAACACCTGTGCTTTTTATGATGTTGGTCACTCTAATCAGCAAAATCACTAGGATTAGATCGCTATTCCTAGTTATATATAGCGATTTTCTGTCGTGTAAACGCTTCCAACTACCGCTGGCCTCGTCTACGGTACGGTCAACGATGATGGTGCTGTACAATGCCCGCCAGCCAAAACAGGGGAAGCCCTCTAGCCAAACAGATTTACCCATTAACACAGGAGGTTATTTTCATGATTCGTATCGCCATTTCTGCTTTGATCGGACTCGCTGCCACAGGACTACACGCCCAGCAGCTCAGCACCAATCCTTTTCCTACCCCAATAGAAACTAGCCGCGATGTCGTCGCTGTCAACTTTATCGAATTCGCCAGTATTCCTAACGATGACGCGGGATTTGCCCCCCGACTAATGCTGATGGTGACTGAGCCAGGCAGCGAACGTCTGTTTGTCAGTTCCATGCTCGGCACCTTGTACAGCATGAACTACGACGGCTCTGATGTGACTCCGTATATCGATATCAACGCCGCCAAATGGGGTGTTGGAGTGATGTCGGCCGGAAGTGAACGCGGTCTGCAAAGTTTTGCATTCCATCCTCAGTTCGCCGAAGAAGGCGCGCCGGGTTACGGCAAGTTCTACACCTATACAGACTCCTCAAACACCGAACCAACTCCCGACTACGTTACTGATGGAGATCGCCGCACTCACGATACAGTGCTGCTTGAATGGACGGCTCGTGACGCCGGTGCAGCAGTGTATGACGGTGGCGCCCCAAAAGTAATGTTCCGGGCTGCCCAGCCGTTCCCTAATCACAACGGCGGGCAAATCGCGTTCAACCCTCTGGCCGAAGAAGGCGATGAGGATTTCGGCCTGTTGTACGTGGGACTAGCCGATGGTGGCAGTGGCGGAGATCCATTCAATGCAGGTCAGAACCTGTCCAAATACTTTGGCAAAATCCTCCGTCTCGATCCACTGGGCAGCAACGGTCCAAATGGCCAGTATGGTATCCCTGCAAGCAATCCTTTTGTTGCCGATGGCGATGACGACACTCTCGGCGAGATCTACGCCTATGGCGTCCGCAACCCACAGCGCTTCAACTGGGACAGCAAGGACGGCACCATGTTGCTGGCCGAGATCGGTCAGAACATCGTGGAAGAAATCAGCCCCATCACCAAGGGTGGCAATCTGGGCTGGAACACATGGGAAGCCAGTTACCGCTACGTAGAACGTCAAGTGGACCTCGAAAATCCACGCGGTGATGCCAGCATGGTCTGGCCCATTGTTGAATTTGATCACACGGATCCTTTGTTTCAACGTACGGTAGCGGTCACCGGCCTGGCGGTCTATCGAGAGCCTGCCATCCACCAATTGCAGAATAAATTGGTGTTCGGTGACAACCCCAGTGGCGAGCTTTTCTATATTGATGCCGATGCCCAGAACAACGGTGGCCAGAGTGCAATTCGCCGAATTCTGCTTAACAATGACGGCGAGCAGAAGAATCTGTTAACGATCATTCAGGAGAAGAATGCCGAACTGGGACAGTCCGTCGCACAACGCGTCGACCTGCGTTTCGGCTATGGCCCAGCAGGACAGATTTTCCTGCTCAACAAACACGACGGCATCATTCGCCTTCTGGTTCCGAACAGTGCGAACTGAGTGGCTCAAAAAGTTTTAAACGCAAATGAAATAAATCGGAGTTGAGACATGTCTCTGCATTGCACCTGTTCAGTTTGTGCAGAGACAGTTTAAGTTTATATCGTCAGTTTTTAATGAGAGAACCCAACCAATCGCCTTCATCATTTTAAGGAAATGAGAATGAACTCCATTGTCACAACAGCAAGAGGAACGGCCAGATCCGCTCTGGCAGGAATATTAATGGGTCTGACTTTCGCGGCAACTTCTTCCTTCGGCTTGGAAGTTGGCGACATGGCTCCGAATTTCTCACTGCAGGCTTCAGATGGCAAGACTTATAGCCTGTCCGAATTTACCGGCAAACAACCTGTGGTTATCGCCTTCTTTCCGAAAGCGTTTACGGGCGGTTGCACCATTGAATGTAAATCCATTCGTGACAGTGGCGAAGAGATCAAGAAGTACGATATTGCCTACTTCATGGCCAGCGTCGATGACATAGCACTCAATACCCAGTTTGCGGAAGAGCATGAGGTCGATTTTCCAATTTTGTCAGACCCGCAGAAGAACATGGTTTCTGCTTACGGCGTTCTCGGTGAGCGCGGAGTCGCCAACCGCTGGACTGTTTACGTCGGCACCGATGGTCGCGTAGTTAAAATCGAGAAAGATGTTGATCCGGCTACGGCTGGGGTGGTTTTGACTCAGACTCTGGCTGAGCTGGAGTTTCCACACAGCTAGCATTTCTTGCTATTTGTCCTGCGCAGTTAACGTCTGCTGGCGAACTCATCGCCAGCAGGCATGCTGCTACTTTGCTACGGCATTCACTCGCACTGTCAAAGAGACTTCTGATTCGCCAGCCTCTGCCACT
>JBBSPQ010000257.1:0-4726 GCA_038258585.1 Pseudomonadales bacterium | reverse complement strand
TTGCTTGAATCCTTTAAGCAGCGCATTGAGCGTTGCAAACCAAGCCTGGAATGAGGCCATGTGCGTAAACTGATACGGCCCCACCACATCACCACAAGCAAAAATATTCGGGTATGCAGTCTGCAAAAACTCGTTCACTTCCAAGGTGCCACGACTCTCTAATGGGATGCCTAATTCTTCGAGGCCGAAGCCTTCGACATTGGCCTTGCGACCGATGGCGACAAGCACTTTATCAAACTCCAACATCATTTCGCCGTCGGGAGACTGTACAGTCAACGTACCGCCACCTTCCTTACTCGCAAATTGTGTTGCCTTACAGTTTGTTAACACACGGACTCCATCTGCAGAAAACTTCTCCACCACCAACTGTGCGACTTCATCATCCTCACGCGGGAGAATTCGCGACGCCTGATCGACCAGTGTCACTGCAGCGCCCAGTCGCGCAAAACTCTGCGCCAACTCACAACCGATGGGGCCGGCTCCAAGCACTAGGAGACGAGGTGGCAATTCGCGCAATTCCCACAACGAATCTGACGTCAGATATTCAATATCATTGATACCAGGAATATTCGGCACGAAAGGCCGAGCACCCGTTGCAATGACGATTGAACGAGTATTGATAGTCCTGTCGCCGACCTGCACCGTCCATGGTGAGGTGATGAATGCCTCACCACTGACGCACTCCACTCCCAAACCAGTAAAACGTTCGACAGAATCATGTGGTTCAATCGCACTGACAACTCTCTGCACTCGCTCCATAATCTTGGCGAAATTAACCTTTCCACTAACACCGTCGATACCGAATTCACCCGCGCGTTTAAGATAATCGGCGATACGCGCACTGCGAATTAAAGTCTTACTCGGAACACAACCGGTATTAAGACAATCACCACCCATGCGATGCTTCTCGATCAGAATCACTTTGGCTTTCGCACCAGCAGCAATGATCGCGGAGACCAATCCCGCCGATCCCGCACCAATGACGACGACATTCGCCTCAAATTGTTTTGGCTTAGGAAAAGACTTGGGAGGCTTTGCTCTATGAAACAGAGAAAGTACAGCCTTCGCTATCCAGGGCAATAATCCCAGCAGAACGAACGAAATCACGATGGATCCACTGACGAGACCCGAAAGCGATTCGATCTGCCCCAGTTCCGCGCCGGCATTGACGTAGACCGCAGTTCCCAACAGCATGCCAAGCTGGCTGACAAAAAAGTACGGAACGACCCGAATCGGGGTAAGCCCCATCAACAGATTCACGACGAAGAATGGAAACAGTGGCACCATGCGCAGACTGAACAAGTAGAAATTGCCGTCCTTCTTGATGCCCTCGTTAATCACTTTCAGCGTTCGACCAAAGCGCTTCTGAACCCAATCGCGCAACAATAATCGCGATGAAAGAAACGCCAAGGTTGCACCAATGGTACTGGCAAATGACACCAGCACGGTTCCCCACAATAAGCCGAAGATTGCGCCGCCAACCAGAGTGACAATCGCGGCGCCAGGAATGGAGAGCGCAGTAACAAGAACATAAGTCGTGAAATAAATAGCAGCAGCGGTGACAAACTGCTCGTCGGCGAAGGTCTGAATCGCACCTAACTGCGATTGAACGTATTCCAAAGTCAGGAAACGGCCGAGATCGAAAAAGAAATAGGCGGCCAGCACTACTACAAAGACAGCCAGTATCAGACTCTTTACCTTACTCATCGCAACCTATGCCTGCCTTTTTTCTGTGTCATTGTCATATCTGGGAAACCAGTTAATTCTTGCTATCAGGCTTTGGTGTGCTATAACGCTTTTGGCCGACCCTGCCGCTCCCAAAAAGCCAAACTGCCTGGAAAATTCAAAGTGCCAAACGATACCACAAGCCCTGCTGGCAAAGCTGCCAGACAATTTCCCCATACCCGGATGCGTCGGATGCGCCGCGACAAATTCAGTCGCCGCCTGATGCGGGAAACCCGACTGACCACAGATGACCTGATCCTGCCTCTTTTTATTGTCGAGGGGAGCAATCAACGTCAACCCATTCAATCCATGCCAGACGTATTTCGCCTCAGCATTGATGAGCTTCTGAAAGAGGCAGCTGAACTGGTAGAACTGGGCATCCCCTGCATTGCGCTGTTTCCCTCTCCGCACGAGAGCACAAAGAGTCTGGATGGCAAAGAGGCATGGAACTCTGAAGGCCTAGTGCAACGTGCCGTGCGCAGCCTGAAGCAACAATTTCCGGAAATGGGAGTCATCACTGATGTAGCTCTCGATCCTTATACGACCCACGGTCAGGACGGGATCATCGACGATGAAGGCTACGTACTGAATGACATTACTGTCGATGCCCTGATTCGCCAGGCGTTGTCGCATGCCGAGGCAGGGGCTGACATCGTGGCACCCTCCGACATGATGGACGGACGCATTGGCGCCATACGCGACTCCTTGGAAGCGAAGGGACATATTCACACCCGCATACTCGCATACTCGGCAAAATATGCTTCCAGCTACTACGGCCCCTTCCGCGATGCGGTGGGATCCAGTGCCAATCTAGGCAAAGGCAATAAGCACACATATCAGATGGATGTCGCCAATTCTGACGAAGCCCTGCACGAAGTCGCTCTGGATTTGGCCGAAGGCGCCGATATAGTGATGGTGAAACCGGGCATGCCCTATCTGGATATCGTGCGTCGGGTGAAGGATGAGTTCGGCGCTCCCACGTTCGTCTATCAGGTGAGCGGTGAATATGCGATGCATATGGCAGCAGCCCAGAACGGGTGGCTCGATGAAAACGCCGTCGCACTCGAATCACTCACCTGCATCAAACGCGCTGGAGCGGATGCAATCTTGACGTATTTCGCCAAGAAAGTGGCAATACTGCTCAAAGGCTAAGGTATTTTGACCATACTCTTGTCATATAGGGTGTGATTAGAGCATTCGCACTTGAAACCTCGGCATTAGGCCTTATCATATGCAAATCCTGATTGATCATATTTAAAGACAAACTTAAGGAATGTATTTATGAGCGACCTTATCGTTCAGATTTCAGACGCCAGTTTTGAACAAGACGTACTTCAGGCAGCCGGCCCAGTACTCGTTGATTTTTGGGCAGAATGGTGTGGTCCGTGCAAGATGATCGCTCCTGTTCTGGAAGAGTTGGCCGAAGAATATGCTGGCAAACTGACAATCACCAAGCTGAATATTGATTCAAATACAGAGACAGCCCCAAAGTTCGGCGTTCGTGGAATCCCAACACTTATCATATTCAAGGGTGGCGAAGCTGTGGGGACAAAAGTAGGTGCACTCTCACGCTCTCAACTTGCTGCATTTATTGACAGCGTAATCTGATCACATCGTCACGATGCTGATCAGAATTAGTTGAAATCTTCAGAAAGCCGCCTTTGTAAAAACCTCCAACAGTGATGGCGGAGGTTTTTACAGTGACAATTAAAGACAAAATTTTTCTGGACAGCACGATTGAGTCGTTCTATATTGAGGCCATCGTCTCGTTCAACTGACGACCTTTTCTCTTATCTACACCGCTCCAGATAATAAGCTTTTAACTAAAACCCTTAAAAAACTAGTGCCCTTTTGACTAAACACAGCCAAACCATTCTGCTTATAACCAAAACAAGCTGCCAGACCATTGAAATTCAAACCGTCAAGGTCAGAATTCTCAAACGGGCCTGAGCTTTTCCTTACCCAATAACCCTACGTATTAAACCATCATGAATCTAACTGACTTAAAGAAACTCCCCATCCCGGAATTATTGAATAAAGCTCAGGAAATGGGACTAGAAAACCTCTCCAGAACCCGCAAGCAAGACATCATCTTCTCAATCCTCAAGAAACACGCAAAGAACGGCGAAGATATTTCCGGCGATGGCGTGTTGGAGATTTTGCAGGATGGGTTCGGTTTTCTCAGATCTGCCGACTCATCTTATCTGGCAGGCCCCGACGATATTTACGTTTCACCCAGTCAGATTCGACGCTTTAATTTACGTACCGGCGATACGGTAGAGGGGAAAATTAGACCCCCGAAAGAAGGCGAACGCTACTTCGCGTTGCTAAAAATCTCCGAAGTAAATTTCTCCAAGCCCGAAAATTCCAAGAACAAAATCCTCTTTGAAAACCTTACTCCTCTGTTCCCAACTGAACGTCTGCGTCTACAGATCGGTAATGGCAGCACGGAAGACCTCAGCGCCCGCACTATCGACCTGACAGCGCCTATCGGGAAAGGTCAACGCGGACTGATCGTATCGCCTCCAAAGGCTGGTAAGACATTTATTCTGCAAAATATCGCACAATCAATTGCCCGCAACAATCCGGAATGTCGTCTGATTGTGCTGTTGATCGATGAACGCCCTGAAGAAGTTACGGAAATGCAGCGATCTGTACGTGGCGAAGTGGTCGCGAGTACATTCGATGAGCCTCCTGCGCGCCATGTACAGGTTGCCGAGATGGTAATCGAGAAGGCGAAGCGTCTGGTTGAACATAAAGAGGATGTGGTAATTCTGCTTGACTCGATTACTCGTCTTGCTCGTGCGTATAACACCATCGTGCCGTCGTCAGGCAAGGTGTTGACTGGCGGTGTGGATGCGCACGCGCTGGAACGTCCTAAGCGTTTCTTCGGTGCTGCACGTAATCTTGAAGAAGGCGGCAGTCTGACAATTATCGCCACCGCTCTGGTAGAAACCGGTTCGAAGATGGACGAGGTCATTTACGAGGAGTTCAAGGGCAC
>JBBSPQ010000256.1:0-4726 GCA_038258585.1 Pseudomonadales bacterium | reverse complement strand
CAGCATCGGGGTAATCAGCAATGGTCAGCAGGCTAAAGCAGTGAAATCGCTTGGTCTGGAAGAATTTTCTGTCTAGAAAATACTGATATTATTCAATCAGATGTGAGAGGAAAAACCTAAAAGGCAGCACCTGCAACAGTTAACGATAAAAAGTGGAATCTTTTTTAACTTTATTTGGAACTTAGTGGCGCCTCTATAGTCTGATTAATTGTAGGTAGATTGCAGACAAAATTGTGGGTTTTGTTTCATTTTATCTCTCCCTTGATAGTAGTAACTTAAGCCCAACCTCTGGTTGGGCTTTTTTATGTCTCGCTTTAATCTCCCCGACTGGTCATGATGGTTTCGTAGGCCGACTTGATCTCTTGAGTCTTACGGGTTGCAATTTCCATCATCTCCTCCGGCAATCCTTTGGACACTAGTTTGTCCGGGTGATGTTGACTCATCAGTTTCCTATAGGCCTTTTTCACTTCTATAGTATCGGCCGAGCTCGTAACCCCAAGCACCTTATAGGCAGCGTTGAGTTTACTTTCCGATGTCGCCCCGGTGTCGTAGCGATGCTGCGCGCTCATCCGCATGACCAATTGGTCAAAGGCGGCCTTGCCGAAACCGAGACTTATGGCAATCGATTCCAATACGCGACGCTCGGCCTGATCCATCTCACCATCAGCCAGCGCTGTGGCCGTGAGGATTTGCAGAAACATCTGGATCAGGCTGCGACGACGCTGACACTCTCTCTTGAACTGTGCCAGTACCTGATCGATGGAAAAGGATGTTTGCTTGCCTTGATCGAACAGGTTTATGGCGAGTTTGCGTTGCTCCGGATTCAGGCGCATCTGCCCCATGACTTGCTCGGCCATTGAGATCTCGTCCTTACTGACTTTGCCATCGAGCTTGGCCACGTAACCCATGACGGAGAATACAGCGGTGAAAAATGCCGTCTGCACGCGCTCGTTAGTCGGGCCAGCCAGTAGATCGTCCCTGCCTATGCCGTCCATACCGTTGTCGAAATAATTGCCAAGTGCCGCGCCAAGAACCGCACCTAAGGGTCCGCCCATGACGAAGCCGAATGTCCCACCTATTACCTTTCCCCACCAACTCATAATATCTACTTCTCCAAATAAGTTTATTGACCAAGCCCATTCGTTTGCAGGCACACTTTTACAGTTCAATGCGATCTGTGGGGTCTGCCTATCCGAAAAACACCCGCCACAACCAGCCGTGGCTCAGGTCCTCCTGGCATTGCATATACTGCACGCTGTAGCGATCGGCATTGGACTGTACCCTGTTCGCCACGTCGATCAACCAGAGCTTGTCCGCATATGTGCGACGATCAAACCCAGTATTGCCTTCATGGTAGGCAAGGTAAAGATTGCGGGCATCATGACTGGCAATGTTGTTACGACGATAGCTGTTAGCGTTGTACCAACCGATAAAATCGACGGCATCGCCGAAATTGGAGCGGCGAGCCCAGCTATTGCCCGTGATTTGCTGGTATTCATTCCAAGTGCTGTCCAATGCCTGGGCGTAGCCCGTGGCGTTGGAGGGACGAGGCCCGGGAAAAATCCAGAGGATGCGCGACCGCGGAGGTTTGGCGCGAGATCTGAATCCAGATTCCTGATAAATGAATGCCATTGAGACTGCAACGGGGACTCCCCAGCGGTCTTCGGTTTTTTCTGCGGCTTTGTACCAGGAGCGGCGTTGTTCAAACATATCGCAGACGTTGTTCATGTTACTGGGCGGACTGCCGGCGCAGGCGGTCACTGCCAGCAGCAGGGCCAGCAGAGAAGGACGTTTAATCATGTTTCCTCCGCTATCCTATCGTATGTAAAATGTTTTTAAGCTTCATGCCGGGGCGCGAGCAAAGGGTGAAAGCGTCAGGACACGCCTTCTAGTACATCCCTGTAAGGCTCGGCGCGCGCCATCCATGGCGCTCGACGGTCCTTACGCTTTCACCCCTTGCTCACACCCCTACCACTGTAGAATTCAATGCAGTTTACTAGCTAAGCTCACAACCTTTCATTCGCATAATTTGAGTCTCTATAACTTAACCAGTTTTAAGAATTCTTGAAACTTGCTCTCGTCCATTACTGGGACTTCCAGTTCCACTGCTTTGTCTAGTTTCGAGCCTGCACCGGGGCCGGCCACAACCCATGTGGTTTTCTTTGAGACACTGCCAGCGACTTTGGCGCCGAGAGCCTGCAGTTTTGCTTTCGCTTCGTCTCTGGTCATAATTTCCAGAGTTCCGGTGAGCACGAAAATTTGACCGGCGAGGACATCGGACTGTTGTGCTACTTCCTGGTCGTTCCAGCGTACACCGCTTTGTTGGAGTCTTGCGATCACGGCGCGGTTTTCATCGTTGGCGAAGAAGTTGGCGATGTGCGCGGCGACTATCGGCCCGATGTCTTCCACTTGTTCAAGTGTTTCAGCTTTGGCATGCATGATCTTGTCCAGAGCACCAAAATGGTTTACCAACGCTAGCGCGGTGGCTTCGCCTACTTCGGGTATCCCTAATCCATAGAGGAAACGGGGCAGCGTCGTGCTTTTGGATTTGTCGATAGCAGCGAGCAAATTGTTTGCCGATTTAGCTGCCATTCGTTCCAGACCCTCAAGGCTTTTTTTGGTCAAATGGAACACGTCGGAGACATCCTTTACGAGATCGGTGTCGACAAGTTGCTCTGCCAGTTTGTCGCCAAGACCGTCCACATCCAGCGCGCCTCGGCCGCAGAAGTGTCTAATAGCCTCCTTTCGTTGAGCGGGACAGATCAGTCCACCACTGCAGCGAAACAACACGTCACCGTCAAGCTCAACCGCAGAACCACATGCAGGACATGTCGAGGGCATGACGACTTCTCGCAGACTAACCTCTGCGTCCGGGTCCGTGGTGACCTTCACTACTTTCGGGATAACGTCTCCTGCTCGACGAACAATCACCCTGTCACCTATGTGTAGCCCGAGCCGTGCGATTTCTCCCATGTTGTGCAGAGTTGCATTGCTTACGGTGACGCCACCGACGAACACCGGCTCAAGTCTGGCTACCGGTGAGATGATACCCGTGCGTCCTACCTGAAACTCAACATCGTTGACGGTAGTCGGGACTTCTTCCGCCGGAAACTTGTACGCCATCGCCCAACGTGGCGTCCGAGCGTTGAAACCGAGTTCCGCCTGCAGTTGTAGCCTGTCGACTTTTATCACGGCGCCGTCGATCTCATAATCCAGATTCGGCCTTTTGTTTAACAGCGCTTCGGAATAGGCGAGACACGCCGCAGCGCCGGTGACAGTGCTTCGTTCGGCATTAACTATAAGTCCTAGTTTTTCAAGGTAGTCGAATGTCTCGCTGAGTGTATCGGGCAGTGCTTGATTCTCTTTCGATTCGAACACTCCCACGCTGTAGCAGAACATCCGCAGAGGTCGCTGCGCAGCAATGCGTGGATCGAGTTGTCGCAGCGTACCGGCCGCAGCATTGCGAGGATTCACAAAGGTTTTGCTGCCACTTTTTACCGCATCGTTGTTGACGGTATCAAAACCGGATCGAGTCATGTAAATCTCGCCTCGCACTTCAAGACGCGTCGGAACATTGATCGGGGTTTCTGAAGTCAGGCCAAGTTGAAGCGGCACGTCCTTAATGGTACGGACGTTGTGCGTAATGTCTTCACCGGTGAAACCGTCGCCACGTGTCGCGGCACGCACCAGCAGCCCGTTCTCGTACAACAGACTTACGGCAACCCCGTCAATCTTGGGTTCACAGCTGTAAGTGATTTCCGCATGAGTATCGAGTCGTTTGACGACGCGCGTTTCAAAATCCTCCAGATCACCCTCGTTGAAGACCTTGGCGAGCGACATCATTGGCACTTCATGAGTGATTTGGACGAAACCAGATAAGGGCGCGGAACCGATGCGCTGCGTGGGGGACTCGGGCGAAATGAGTTCAGGATATTCATGCTCGATCTCTTCCAGCCGCGCGAATTGACGGTCATATTCCACATCGGAAATGACCGGTGAATCCAGAGTGTGATAGAGATAGTCGTGACGGGCAATCTGCTGGCGCAGTTGCGTAAGTTCTTCCAGCAGTGCATGCCCGGGATGAGAATTTTCCGTCATTTTGGTTGACGCAATTGCCTGAGATCGAAATCGCGCACGCGCTGACGGTAGTGCTCGATAGTCTGTGCAGTCATCACACTGCGGTTGTCGTCTTTCAAATCGCCATCGAGTCCGATACGAATCTGCTGCGCGGCATCCAGCATCTTGTCAAACGCCTGCAAGCTGTTCACCACATTAGGCAGCGTCATGAAGAAGCATAGGCCTTTCGTGGAAAAAGCACTGATCTGATTCAGATCGAAAGTGCCAGGATTGACCAGATTAGCAACACTGAAAACGACTGGGCTTCTGGTGTCGCTGCCCAGATGACGGTGAAATATGCTCATCTCGCCAAAGTGCAGGCCTGCAGCGAGTAATGTCTGTAAAAGATCTACGCCGGCAAATTCACGGTCTGGCTTGGCGAAGATGTTGAACACGAGGACTTCACTGTAGTCAGGAGCGATGGCAGGTTCAGGTTCGGGAGCTTTGGCCGGAGTTGGAGCCGGCTCCTGCTTTCTCGCGGGTGCAGATGGAGGTTCGTTCACCGGAAGCCTGGCTCCTGCAGGCGCAGAATCGTAGAGTGTGGAAGCAGATGCCGAATCATCGATGTATGATTCAAAAAGGGGGGAATCATCTAAAGTAGATTCCTCTG
>JBBSPQ010000255.1:0-4726 GCA_038258585.1 Pseudomonadales bacterium | reverse complement strand
AGATAGCAGATAAATTACGACGTAAATATGCGGATTATGAAACTCACTTTCCACAAGTGCTCGATCAATTGGAACAGGACAATCTGCTGAGCGATGAAAGATTTGCAGAGGCCTATGTCCGTTCTCGAAGAGAAAAGGGATTTGGTCCACTCCTGATCAGACAGGAATTGCGCGGCAAAGGTGTTAGCAGCGATCTGCTTGAGGCGTGTATTGATAGCAGATCTGAAGACTGGTTCCACAAGCTGAAAGATCTTGTAGCAAAGAAACAACGTGTCTTAGGTCCCGTGAATTCAGATTTCGCCAATGTTCGTAAAGCAAGGCAAAAACTTTACCGCTTCTGCCTATCGCGCGGATTCACTTCCGACCAAATAGAACGCGCCTTACCCCTTATAACTCCTTCTTGATATATAATGCTTTCGGTTTCGTATCACGCGAGACTATTGGGGCAGCGCCGCACCCGCTATCGTTCAAGGAACGTTTTGATTTCATTGTTCTCATTCCACAGTTTTCGAACACGTCTGTTGGTATTTTTGCTGGCGCTGATGGTCCCCGTGTTATTGGGGATCTACATCTTCGTAAACCGTGAGAACAATACTTATACCACCGACACTATCAACAGCTATCTGGAACTCGGTGCGGACGTTTTCGATTTTACCCGCGAAGAACATAAGAACACACTGCTGACTATCACCAGCACCATGACTCGCGACTGGGGTTTCCGGAATGCGTTTGGCACCGGCGATCTATTTACTATCGCTGATGCCGCAGACAACATCCTGCTGAGGTCACTTGGGGCTGCAGATATGATGCTTATCTCTTCGATGGAGGGAGAGGTCATCGTTGACACGAAGACCCAAGGCTTCGAGCACCTCGAAGGCGAGTGGAAAGCGTTGATGGATGAAGCAGCCAGCAGTCAGGACGGCATCGGCGACGCCATCATTAACGTTGCTGGTGTCCCTTATCAGATCACCGTCATCCCTCTTTTTTTACCCACACCGGTTGCCTGGATATTCGGAGGCTTTCCACTGGATAACCGATTCACTGCAACAGTAAAGCAAAGCATCGTTTCCGATGTGTCCATCGTCGAGTACAAAACAAGCCTTCAGGATGATCTGAACGTTTCTCCTAGTACTGCACAAGTGAGTGTCATTGCGTCGACGCTTTCTGACAGCGACCAACTGTTGCTGACAAGTCAGCTGCAAACGACGGGTATGACGTCCACTGATACTCAGCGAATACTATTGGGTGACAGTGACTATGGTACGTTGATGCGTACGCTATACGGGACACCGGGCGATCCTCTTCAGATCGTGGCGGTAATACAAAAATCCTACAATGAAAATATTGAGAATCTGGAAGCATTCAGGCGCGGGCTTTTACAGTTCTATTTGTTAGTTATCGCCATTAGTCTTGTGGTTGTGCTTCAGCTTGCCCGTTCGGTCACCCGACCTATTCTAGACCTCGCCAACAGGGTTAAGCGAATAGAATCCGGCGACTATGGTCAATCTGTGACGATCAGAGGACGAGACGAAATTGCGGAGCTGGCAAGTTCGGTGAACAACATGGCCACTGGTCTAGCTGAAAAGGAGAAAGTGCGTGACCTGTTGGGGAAGGTAGTTTCCCGCGAGATAGCAGAGGAACTCCTCAGTAAGACGATTGAACTGGGCGGGGAAGAGAAAATTGTCACCGTTTTGTTCGCAGACGTTAAAGGCTTTACGACGCTATGTGAGAACAAAGCACCGCAGACCGTGCTAACCATTTTAAATCGCTACCTTAGCGAAATTACCGAAGTCATTGAGCGCAACAAAGGGGTAGTGGACAAGTATATTGGCGATTCTGTTATGGCATTGTTTGGTGCGCCCCTGACGCGAGATACTGACGCCGTTAATGCTGTCAACGCAGCCTTGGCCATTCAGGAAGCCATCGCCAAGTTGAACGCCGTCAACAAACAAGCCGGCATCCCGACGCTTGAGGTGGGTGTGGGTGTGCATACGGGACTTGTTGTTGCCGGAAATCTGGGATCAAAGAATCGTCTGAATTACACAGTTATAGGAGATTCCGTTAATCTTGCTGCGCGCATGGAAGGATTGACGCGCAAGTACAATATTTCCACCATTGCCAGCGATGCCTGTTCCGAAAAAGCGCCAGGGTTTGTCTATCGTGAACTGGATAAGGTGCGGGTTGCAGGCAAAAATGAGCCTGTTAGAATTTACGAAATAATCGGTAGGGAAGGAGAGGTTGACGCCGCTCAGAGGGTGGAATTGGACATTTTTGCCAAAGCCCTGCAATGTTATCGATCTCAGGAATGGGATCAGGCAATTGAGATATTGACAGAACTCTCCAAGGCTCTGCCAGAATCGACGCGTGAACAGTCCTTATATAGCATCTACATAGAAAGAATCGAATATATGCGTCAGCGTGATTTGCCAGAAGTCTGGGATGCCGTCTTCACGTTTGACAGAAAGTAGATCAAAAAATTTAGACATTTAGAATTTACATATCCAAAAGGTAACAACATGAAGTTGATCAGACCGTTTAATGCTCTCAGACCTCGCAAGGAAATTGCCGCAAAAGTCGCTGCGCCACCCTACGACGTCTTGAATCGTGAAGAGGCGTTCGAGATGGCGCAGGGAAACGACTACAGTTTTCTGCGTATCAATAAACCGGAAATTGATGTCGATCCAGCTATGGATCCATACGACATGCGGGTGTATCAACGCGGCGCTGAAAATCTGCAGAGATTCATCGACAGCGACATCATGCGACGTGATTCACGCGCTACGTTTTATGTTTACAAACAAGTGATGGGCAGCCATGAGCAGGTGGGTTTGGTTGCAGCGGCGTCAGTCGCTGCCTACGAACAAGATCTGATCAAGAAACATGAGTTCACTCGTCCTGATAAAGAGGACGATCGTGTCAATCACATTAATACTCTCAGTGCGCAAGTTGGTCCGGTATTCTTAACCTATCGTGCCAAACCAGAGATTGATGCGCTGATGGCCAAAGTAATGACAGGCGAACCAGAATTTGATTTCGTGGCCGAAGATGGTAATCGACATGTCTTGTGGGTAGTTGATCAGGATTCGACAGTTAGAGAAATCCAAACGCAATTTGACAAGGTTGAATGCCTCTACGTGGCGGATGGTCATCACCGCTCAGCTGCGGCGCAGCGAGTAAAGGATTTGCGAAAAAATTTGAACCCTGCTCACACAGGCGATGAATCATATAATTTCTTTTCTACGGTAATATTCCCAGATAATCAGATGCAGATTCTTGACTACAATCGCGTAGTAAAAGATTTAAACGGTATGTCTGAAGACGAATTTTTACGAAGGATTCAGGCATGTTTTAATGTGCGTGAGAATGAAGCAGGGGCAGGTAAGCCTGCAAAAGAACATGAGTTCAGCATGTATATCGGTGGTAAATGGTATGTGCTCGACGCTATAGAAGGGCTTTGGAGCGAGGATGATCCAGTGCGCAGTCTGGATGTCAGCATTCTTCAGGATAATCTGCTGTCACCACTGTTGGGAATCGAAGATCCACGTCGAGACAAACGCATCGATTTTGTAGGTGGAATTCGCGGTCTTAAAGCGCTGGAGAAGCGAGTGGACTCGGGCGATTGGAAGGTGGCGTTTGCGCTGCATCCAACGTCAATCAAGAGTCTGATGGCTATCGCCGACGCGGGCGAAGTAATGCCACCCAAATCCACTTGGTTTGAGCCGAAGCTCAAGAGTGGATTGTTCGTGCATATACTGGATTAAAATCTGCAAACCGTTCAACCACGCGAGAGTCAGCAGGCTGGCTCTTACGTGGTCTGTTCTACCTCGGAAGGGCTCACACCATGCATACTGTCCCGATACTGCGTCGGCGTGAGATTATGGATTTCCTTGAAAGCCTTGTTGAAGGAAGAAAGCGCCGAATAACCCACATCAAACGCGATGTTAGAAATAGGTTCCTTATGGTCGTGATGTTCGGACAATCGTCGACACGCCTCTGCAATGCGAAGCTCGTTGAGAAATTGGTTGAAATTGCGGTACCCAAGTTGGTTGTTAATCAGTCGACGTAACCGGTATTCCTGCATGGAGAGTCGCTCGGCAAGTTCTCCAATGGTCAGACCGGGCCTCGCATATAATTTTTCCCGTTTTAGTACGTCGAAGATATGCTCCACTTGTGGCGAGTTATCGACATGCCTAGCCGTGTCCGGTACAACACTCAAGTGTCTGCCTCGTTGCTGCGGTGTCACTGCGATCAGCTGTAGAGCTTCATTGTGAAGCCGCAAAGCAGACACGTTAAAGTAAAGAGTGATCAGAAACATATAGAAAAGCAGCAAATCACTAGGTATCGGCGTCAGGACGACGAGATAGGCGTTTGCATAATGCTGTAGCGCCACTATAAATCCATTACCAAGAATCAACGCAACCAGCGTTCCCATCGCTACGATGAATGGCACTCGCACCTTGCGTCGAGATTCCACCAAGTCGTGGTTCAAGCCATGGAATGCTAGGTACACCGCATGAGCTGAAAAACCGAGCATAACGAATTGCGGCAATACATAGCAGATCATGTATATCAAATCCGTTGATGGAACTTCAAACAGGTTTGCCCCTGCGCCATATGCCCGCAGGAGAATATAAACCGCCATCAATCCCCAGATTGCCGGGTGAACTTTGGGGTTGTCAACGAATAGATAGAGAGCGAGAAGCCACAGAGCAGCCGGCGCAAAAGT
>JBBSPQ010000254.1:0-4758 GCA_038258585.1 Pseudomonadales bacterium | reverse complement strand
GGAAGTCTGCGAGAAGATACTTGCCTGCAAAGCCAGAGGTGGCCGCGTAATCGCCGTAGGCACCACCTCAGTACGCAGCCTCGAAAGTGCCGCACGCAACTCAGCCTCAACACTCATCGCTCCCTACACCGGCGAGACCGACATCTTCATCTACCCCGGTTTCAACTTCCAGGTGGTTGAAGCCATGATCACCAACTTCCACCTTTCAGAATCCACCCTAATGCTGCTGGTCAGCGCCTTCGCAGGCCGCGACCACATCATAAAAGCCTACCAAACCGCGATCGCCGAAAAGTATCGCTTCTTCAGCTACGGCGACGCGATGTTGTTGTACTAAGTGTGGTTCGGAGGTCAGGGCTGAAGTAAGCAGGAGACGCCCGTGAACACATCCATGTGGCGCTCGACACTCCTGCTTACTTCAGCCCTAACCTCCTGTTGCAGTGCAGTAGTGCGCGGACAGGCAGGTTACACAAAAGGTAGAGTCTCGGTTGAGGGGTGGGCACAACAGGAGCGGCGAGCGCCAAGGATGGCGCTCGCCGAGCCCTACATGGACGTATTTACGGGCGTCTCCTGTTGTGCCCAGCCCTCAGCCGAGGATCGGCAAGCACCCAAAGAACCCCCACAGCGCATCCCCAAAATCTTTGTTATACTCGTCCGCCACTTTCCAACTCAATCACGTCAACAAGGATTCAGAAATCGTTATGAAATCACCAGTACGCGTTGCTGTCACCGGGGCAGCAGGCCAGATCAGTTATTCATTGTTGTTCAGAATTGCCGCCGGCGACATGCTCGGCAAAGACCAACCTGTCATTCTGCAACTGCTTGAAATCACTCCAGCATTGGGCGCCTTGCAAGGCGTAGCCATGGAACTGGAAGACTGCGCGTTCCCACTGGTTCACGGTATTGTTCAGACTGACAAGCCGGAAGTAGCGTTCAAAGACGCCGATTACTGTTTGCTAGTTGGCGCGCGCCCACGTGGCCCAGGCATGGAGCGTAAAGATCTGCTCGAAGCAAACGCCGCCATCTTCTCCGTACAGGGCAAGGCTATCAATGATGTTGCCAGCCGTGACGTGAAAATACTGGTCGTCGGCAACCCAGCTAACACCAACGCACTGATTGCATACCGCAATGCTCCGGACCTGAAGCCAAGTCAATTTACAGCGATGACACGTCTCGACCACAACCGCGCTGTTGCGCAGCTGGCGGCCAAAACTGGCAAACACAACACTGACGTTGCCGGCTTGGCAATTTGGGGTAACCACTCCTCAACTCAGTACCCTGACGTGCAGCACGCCACTGTTGCTGGCAAGAAAGCGACTGACCTGGTTGATCAAAATTGGCTGGTGTCTGACTTCATTCCAACTGTGCAACAGCGCGGCGCGGCAATCATCAAGGCACGCGGACTTTCTAGCGCAGCTTCTGCCGCAAACGCTGCTATCGAACACATCCGTGATTGGGCACTGGGTACGAATGGCAAGACTGTCAGCATGGGCATTCACAGCGATGGCAGCTACGGCATTGCGAAGGGTCTGATCTATTCATTCCCAGTGACTTGTGAAAATGGCAAATACAGCATCGTACAGGGTCTGGAAATCAATGATTTCAGCCGTCAACTGATGCAGAAAACAGAACAGGAACTCAGCGAAGAGCGTGATGCCGTCGCTGCACTGCTGCCCTGATGTGATCCGCACAACAGGGTGTAGAACGCCCGGTTATGCTGGTTTAGAAAGTACTGCTAGCAGTCATAGCGTGGCCAGTGACAGCGCTGCTCGAAGGATCGTGCCCGCATGAGTGTGAATAAGCTGAGGGTGAGCCGAGATGCTCAATTCTGGGTACTTCAGGTGGTCGGCTGGAGCGGCTGGGTCATTCTGTTGATTCTGCGTGACCTCACCTTTATTCCCGCAGAATACATGTTGGAGCGCACCGGGATTTTCGTCATCGATGCAATCGTCGGTGTGATCCTTACCACCATTCTGCGATATCTATACCGTTATGTTTGGGAGATGTCAGGCTACATTCGCGTGATCGTCGTGTTGCTGGGTTCCCTCGCTGCCTCAATCATCTGGCAGCCGTTCAAGGATTTAATTACGGGCACTGAGATCGGAAGCTCGGTGGACCTCAACGAATATGGCTGGGCATCCTTCATTAGTGTGCTGCCATTTTCGTTTTCACTGGTTTTGGTATGGAGCGTTCTTTACTTTTGTATCAAGTATTACCAGTTTTTCCAGTTAGAGAAAGAGAAGAGTCTGCGTTCTGAAGCACTGGCTCATGAGGCGCAGTTGCGAATGTTGCGTTATCAGCTGAATCCGCATTTTTTGTTCAACACGCTGAATGCAATTTCAACCTTGGTACTGCAGCACGACACTGAGCCAGCCAATGCCATGCTCACTCGACTCAGTAAGTTTCTGCGGTATTCGCTGGATCACGATCCGCTAGACCGAGTGGATCTTGCCCATGAAATAGGATCGGTCAAACTTTATTTGGATATCGAGAAAGTCCGATTTGAAGAGCGGATGAAAATCGAATTAAATATAGCCCCTGACGCGGAGCGAGCACTGTTGCCCAGTTTGTTATTGCAGCCTCTCATCGAGAACTCGGTGAAGCATGCAATTGCTCGCAGCGTTGAAGGCGGCATGATTCAGATTACAGCGCGCGTTGTACGAAAGCGCCTGATCATTGAAGTGGCTGATGATGGACCTGGTATTCCCGATTACAAGGCGGTTGTTGAGCGTAACAGCGCGTCTTCTGGCGGAGTAGGTCTGAAGAATATTCGCAACCGGCTGCAAGAGATTTACGGTGCGGATCACGAACTGACTTTTTCCACACGCGAGCCGGTAGGCTGTAAAGTAACGGTTATTATCCCCTATGAAACAGAATGAAGACGGATTGAAAGTACGCGCGATTGTAGTCGACGACGAATCACTGGCCCGTAAGGGACTGACAATGCGACTCGAACGCTATAAGCAGATCGAAGTGCTGCAATCATGCAGAAACGGTAAAGAAGCACTGGCTGCAATTGCCGAGTTCGAACCTGATTTGGTGTTTTTGGATATTCAGATGCCTGGCATGACTGGCTTCGAAGTGATCGAGCAGTTGCAGCAGGACAATATGCCGATGGTGATCTTCGTCACTGCCTACGATGCGTTTGCCGTGAATGCCTTTACTGCCAATGCTGTGGATTATCTGCTCAAGCCGATTGAGGATGATCGACTGGAAACGGCTGTTAATAAAGCGACAGAGCAGATTGCCCGTAAGCAGTCGGCCATGGAGAAGAAGCGTCTGCTGGATATCGTGATTGGTCTGACCGGCAAATCTGAGATGGCGATCAACCAGTTGTTGCGCAGTGATGATGAAAAATCGCCGTTCTCTGATCGTCTCGCAATCAAAGACGGCTCAGCGACTACGTTCGTGCCGGTCAAAGATATCGATTGGGTGGATGCGGCTGGCGATTACATGTGCGTGCATGTGCAGGGTCAGACGCACATCATGCGCACCACGATGAAGGAGTTGGAGGCGCAGCTTGATCCGAATATTTTCCAGCGTGTGCATCGTTCAACGATTGTGAATTTGCAGCGGGTGGACAAGGTGTCTTCGCATATTAATGGGGAGTTTCATCTGACTTTGTGTTGTGGGTCATCGTTGAAGATGAGTCGGTCTTATAAGGATAAGGTTAAGCATTTCTTTTGATTGGTCCGGGAGCTGTAGAGGGGAATGAAGCAGTCAGGACACGCCCACAAGTACGTCCTTGTAGGGCTCGGTTCGCGCCATCCCTGGCGCTCAACGGTCCTTCATTGCTTCATTCCCCTCTACAGCTCCTTCGACATTGTGCTAGCGTTAAAAGTGTTTCTGGTTGGCCTCTTACAGGGCGATGTGATTCAGCGGTAGTTCGGTGCTGTCGATTACTCGGCGCATGATGAAGCTGGAATGCACGTCGGCTACACCTTCAATTCTCGTGATTTTGTTTAGTAGAAACTCCTGGTAGTACTCCATGTCCGGCACGACGACCTTTAAGAGATAGTCAGCCGATTGTCCTGTAATCAACAAACACTCTGTTACCTCCGAATGCTTCTTCACTTCTGTCTCAAAGTTTTCAAAACGATCGGGGGTGTGGCGGTCCATGCTGATCTGCACCAGCGCGTGCAGCTTCAAACCTAGTTTAGATGCGTTCAACAGCACCGCGTGCCTATCAATAATGCCTTCGTCTTCCATCTGTTTGACGCGTCTGGCGCAGGGAGTGGCTGACAGACCCACTCTTTCTGCCAGCTCGGCATTGGTCAGACGGCCATTGCTTTGTAGTTCTCGCAGGATGCGTTTATCGATTTTGTCCATCGTAGAATCTCTCACAATTTTCACAGATATGGTGATTTTAACTAATTGAAGATATTTAAGTAAACTTAATAACCAAGTTAGCGCTATTTATGTGGAAATTATGATTAGAAACACTAACGGGATTAGTCTATTCTAGTCACCATTGAAACAGAGACGGAATTCAGGAGCGACACCGATGTACGATCACACAAAATACAAGCCTGTTCAGCCTATCGTCATGCCTGACCGCACTTGGCCGAATCAGGTCATTACCGAGGCGCCGCGCTGGTGCAGTGTGGATCTGCGCGATGGTAATCAGGCGTTGATCGAGCCAATGTCGGTTAGCCAGAAGAAAGCGATGTTTGATCTGCTGGTCGAAGTGGGTTTCAAGGAGATCGAGATTGGTTTTCCTGCGGCGTCGCAGCCGGATTTTGATTTCGTGCGCAGTTTGAT
>JBBSPQ010000253.1:0-4770 GCA_038258585.1 Pseudomonadales bacterium | reverse complement strand
GTAGCTGTCGCATTACCTGGGTATCAGGACAGTGTAAGGAGTGGAGTTAGGGCCGAAGCACAGAGCTTATTGTTGCAGGTCGCCTCGAATCAGGAGCGATTTTATTCGAATAGCAACTCGTATTCCGTAAATGCTAATCCTCTGGCTACTCCAGCGGTTGCGACGCTGACATCGGAGAGTGGTCGTTACCAAGTGGCAGTGGCTGCATGCGGGGGTGGCGCCATAACTAATTGCTTTGTTGCCACGGCAACCCCGCTGGGCAGCCAGACTGCAGATAGCTGCACGACATTGACGCTTACTAACACTGGGCTAAAAGGAGCAACTGGAGACACCGTCGATAATTGTTGGCGCTAGCCGGTCACACCGTTGCTGTTACCAATCTGAAGTGGAATCTGTTGTCTATTTAACATTGCAGCGGGGTGCCGTTGCTATCTTCTCGAACATTGTCGCCGTCTCTATCTATCGCATACCTGAAACGCCCTGTTCCGTTAATAATCAGTTGCCGAGCCATCGTGATGTCACGATTGAGAGGGCAATAGAGGAAATGGCCGCTTTGGTGGCGAAGAAACCCCTGAGCATCAATCTGCAGATACTGCCGGTTTTGAAAAGCCCGCCACACAACAGACCCCTGCATTGCATGGTTAAAGTGAACGCGGAGTAATTGGTCGTCCTGATTAATCACATGGTCACCATTGCGATCAGTAAAAACAATGCCACCGGAGTTCCAAGTTCCAGAGCAGGTCTGCCCGTCGAGTGATCGACATAGAGTGACGATCTGCCCCCTAGTCACTGCGGTAGAGCGCGCTAGAGTGAGAAGCTCGCTCAGCGTTCTTAGTGCATTTTCCCCTTCGTGCTTGTGTACGATTCGTTGTAACCCCGGGGTAGATAACCCTGTCAGAACTGCAATGATCGCGACCACAATCAACATTTCGAGGAGCGTAAAACCCTTCTGATCGGACATTTCTGCACCTCCCTGTGTTACATTTGCCCGTCTTAAGTGTAGATGAAGAGTCGAAAAACCGCCTCTCGCTGGATACTAACGTTGGAGAAGGAGATAGACAGGGTTCAGCAGGAGATGAGTGATTTTACAATTGTGGGCGGCGGCGTGATTGGGCTGCTACTCGCGCGTGAACTAACGGCAGGTGGCGGGACTGTAACCATTCTTGAGAGAAGCAATTGCTGTCAGGAAGCATCTTGGGCGGGTGGAGGAATTGTCTCTCCACTTTATCCGTGGCGCTATTCCGCCGCGGTGACCGCCCTCGCTTCACAGGCGCAGAAGGCTTACCCGACGCTGGTAGAGGAGCTACTTGCTGAAACAGGAATCGATGCCGAGTTGGAGACAACTGGCCTGCTGATGCTGGATACCGATGACAATCAGGAAGCGAAAGCGTGGGCCGACGAAGTAGGGAAAATCATTGAGGTAGTTGCTGCCGAATTCATCTATGAACACGAGAATGTGCTTGCTCCTGGATTCAGCCAAGGTTTATGGATGCCGGAAATTGCAAATATTCGCAATCCTCGTCTGGGTAAGGCCTTACTGGAATCGTTAGAAAATAATCTTCGGGTAAAGATTTTTGAGCAAACGGAAGTAATTGGATTGAAACAAGAAGCGGCGAGGAGCACCCGACATATAGCTGCTTTGATGGTTCGTTCGAATGGCGTCGAAAAGCAGATACCCGTATCTCAAGTCGTCATTACTGCCGGAGCGTGGTCGGGGAATTTACTTGCAGAAGTGCAAATTGAGCTGCCGGTTGTGCCGATAAAGGGGCAGATGTTACTTTTTGAACCCCCACGGCGCCTGTTGAATAGCATAGTTTTGACTAAGGGGCGTTATCTGATTCCGCGCCGGGATAACCATGTGTTGATTGGCAGTACACTGGAGCGAACCGGTTTCGATAAATGCACGACTGAAGAAGCGTTGCTGAGTTTGCTGGCCTCCGCTGTTGAACTGGTCCCTGAATTGGCTGAATCAAAAGTTAAGAAGCAATGGGCGGGATTACGACCGGGAGCTCCAAATGGGATTCCATTTATTGGCAAGTTCAGTCAATTTGACAATTTACATATTAATGCAGGTCAATACCGGAATGGATTAGTGCTTGCTCCCGCTTCGGCAAAACTGCTGGCGGATCTACTGCTTGGGCGAGACGTGACAATAGACCCTGCGCCGTATCGACCGATGTCGATTGTATGAGAATTGAAAAATGGGATGACCTACTACTCCATTTCCAACTTTTTCATGCGATAACGAAGCGAGCGAAAGCTCATCCCCAAAAGTTGGGCAGCGGCTGTCTTGTTCCAGCGCGCCTCTTCGAGTGCCTGCTGTATTGCTTTACGTTCGATGTCTTCGAGATGTTTTTCGAGAGAGAATTCCGAATTAAAGGTGAAAGTATCGAGATCTGAGATTGCGCCGAATTCTGCTACAGGCTCGTTAACGGAAATGGCTGTTTGTAGGGACGTCGCGTTATCAGAGAGATCGAGGTGACGCTCAGATATCGCGTTGCTTTCACAAAGAGTAATAGCACGTTGCAAAATATTTTCCAGTTCCCTAATGTTTCCAGGAAAAGAATACTCGCACAGTGCGCGCAGGGCCGAGTCGTCAACCACCGGCACGGATTCGTTATGATAGTCGTTCGCAACTCTTTTTAGAATTTGCACAACGAGTTCTGGAATATCTTCTTTTCTCTCTCTCAGGCTGGGTACAGCCAGCTCAATTACGTTAATGCGGTAGTATAGGTCCTGACGAAAATTTCGGCTCTGAACTTCTTCGGCCAGATTTTTATGGCTAGCACTTAAGATACGCACATCGGTGGGAGTTTCGGTTTGAGAGCCCACCGGCCGTATTGACTTTTCTTGGATGACGCGCAGTAGTTTGACCTGCATATGCAAAGGCAGGTCAGCCACTTCGTCTAGAAACAGGGTGCCTCCCTTAGCCGCTTGGAAGAGTCCAGTCTTATCTTTTTCTGCACCAGTAAAACTTCCCTTTATATGACCAAATAATTCACTTTCCATCAACTCCGCAGGAATTGCCCCACAGTTAACAGCAACGAATGGCGCATCAGCTCTTGCGCTCAACTCATGGATGGAACGAGCCGCAATTTCCTTTCCACTTCCTGATTCTCCGCTTATAAAAATGGGAGCTTGACTGCGGGCTAGTCGATGTATTTGCTCTCGCATAACATTGATTTTTGGAGAGTGGCCGGTGATTCGATCGAACTTATTTGTGCGTAGACTTTCAAGAGTGACATTAGGTACCGGAAGTGAAAGTTTCAGCGCGGATAGCACAAGATCGCGTAACTTCTGCAGATCAACAGGTTTTGACACGAAGTCAAATGCGCCGGCCTTTAGAGCGCGAATCGCAGTCTCCGTATTCCCATGGGCCGTGATGACGGCGACTGGCATGTAGCTGTGCTCCTGCTGGATATGTTCAACAAGACTAATGCCGTCACCATCAGGTAAACGCATATCGGTCAGACATAAACTGAACTTCTTCTTCTTTAAAAACGCCCTTGCGCTTGCAAGGTCGCTAGCACTTTCAGTAAGGAGAGACATTCGACCTAAGGTAATTTCGAGAAGCTCGCGGATATCCGGTTCGTCGTCAACAATGAGTATGCTGCCAGTCATGCCTGCTCCGGTGGCGAATATGATGTGTTTAATTAACGATTCTGTCGGGATGGGAGAAGTGGATGCTGAAACAACTTCTTCCTTTTTTTGTTTTTCGATAGGAAAGTCGGGCTTGGTTAGCTTCGCATAGTTCCTTTGAGATATAAAGTCCAAGTCCGGTACCGGATGTCTCGGTAGTATAAAACGGTTCAAACAACCTATCTTCGGTGTTGGGGTCAACGCCGGCTCCATAATCTATAACATGAAGCAGTGGTGTCTGTCGGGCGTTTTTGTCATCCAAGCCACCTTTGATTTTGAGATTGGCTATTCCTGTCGCCTTCTCGCTGTATCGAAGTCCATTCTCAATGAGATTACTAAAGATCTGCTCGAACTGGCTGGTGATGACACGCACCTCTGTTTCCGGGGGCTGAATGTCAATAGAGATTTCGCCGTTTACCTGATGGGTTTCGCAGTAGTCTGCTACGAACTCCCGCAGCCAGTTTAGTAAATTTATCTTTTCAGCATTTTCTTGGCGGTGCCGGGACATCCGCAAGACATCTTCGATAATTAGATTGACCCGTGCGCAGTGGTTAAGCACGATCTCAAGAAGACGCCTATCAGCCTCTCGCAATTCCTTCGATTCCTGTAGAAGTTGACTTGCGTGACTGATAGCGCCGAGTGGGTTTCGTATTTCGTGCGCGATGCTTGCAGTCAGGCGTCCGAGAGATGCCAGTTTCATCTGACGGACGCGTTGCAAGAATTGGCTACTGTCCTCGATAAAAATAAGTATGTTGGAGTGCGTCGTAGGATTCAGGTAAGCGAAGTTTGCCTGAATTTGAGGGCCTGTCTTTCTGGTTAAGAAAGTAGGCAATCGTTTGGTGCGATCCTGTGTCCATAGTGCAAGTTGTTCCGTCAGAATGCTCGGCAGAATGGGAGGTCCCTCTTTTGCGCTCATTGCTGAAATGGCATCTCCATTGCCCTGCAAGGCCAACATTTGTCGGGCAGCGTCATTCAGCGTGATTACATCACCAAGGTTACTTACTACGACTATTCCAGTTCTCATGCGCTGGATAATCAGGTGATTCAATTGCTCCAGATTGACAATGCTCGTAGCCTGTTCTGCTGTTAGTGCAACGCTTCGCCGCATGCGCTCGGCAAGAGTTTGTAAGT
>JBBSPQ010000252.1:0-4774 GCA_038258585.1 Pseudomonadales bacterium | reverse complement strand
TGAACCCGATCTGGTTGTCTCTGTGCCGTCAGAGAAAATTCCAGCAACGGGAATTGTCGATTTCAAGCTGTCACGTGCGGACTTGAACCTGCCGGAAGACAAATGGATAAGTGCGATTGCCTACGATATTGGCGAACGATCAGTGCTTCACAGCCTGCTCGTCTACGCGCTTGATCCGGCAACACAGGAGGGTGTCGCCGCGGACCTCGTGGATCACAATCATGCAGATTTCATCAGCTTGTATGTGCCAGGCAGAACGGAAGAGGTCTTTGATGACGATTCCGGTTTTCTGTTACACCACGACAGACAATTATCTTTCAAATTGCGTTATGTGAGTTCAGGAAGGGAAGTGGTCGATGCAACTCGCATCGGTTTCTATTTTAGAGACACGCCGCCCGAATACGCCGTACGTAGTGTGGTCACCCTAAAGGACAATTTTGTCATTCCTGCGGGTGAGGACGATCATGTAGAACGAGTGGAAACTCCTGCGTTCGATCAGGATGTTTTCGTCGAGAGCTTTTCTCCACAAATTCATACGCGCGGCAAGAGCATGACAATTTCCGCGTTGCTCCCTAATGGCGAAATCAAGCCGTTGATCAATGTAGCTAACTATAACTTCAACTGGCAGATGAATTATCGGTTGAAGGAGAGATTGTCGCTACCCGCTGGGTCACGTCTATTGGCGGAGACCGTTTATGATAATTCTTCTGCGAACCCTTTCAACATCGATCCTGAGGCAGACGTAAAAGTCGGGGTAACTACCTGGGATGAGATTTTCAGCCATTATGTGCGCGTACTTCAAAGACGGGCTCCATAAGTCACCGGCGCGGAGGTTCTTGAATATGAAGAACCCCAAAAATACCAAGCGGGGTAATCCCTTTTGCGAAAGCAGCAAAATAAATAACTTAGATTTGAGTAGCCAGTTCCAAAATCATCCAGCGTGAAGACGACTCCAAGACCATTCAATTAGTGTCTTCAAGGCTTTTTGATGGTCTTTGATTAACACGCTTTCAGTGAGTTCCAGCTCTCGGACGAAGGACACATGGCGGGCGGTGACTTATGTCAACGTCCCAAAGATGAGTTGCAGGATGTAGTTGCGAATGATTATAAACGTTTAGGTTATATGTTAAATACTAGCTTTCCCGTCATAAGAGTGACACAAAAAATGCACCCATTTGACTCGTTTTGCCGCGACTGTGCACCTGATTATCTCTCTTGGTAGGTTTAAACGCGGGCTCAGCACGCACAAATGCGTAACCGAGGCAACCAAATCTGCAGATATCTTCTTCTTATCCGATACTTTAGTGGTAGTGGACCCTTTGGTATGGCAGATGGCATCCTGCTTGCATTGTTAGAAGGGTCCTCGTAAAAAATTGGATTTATGGGTCAAGTCGTACGGAGCTCAAAAAAATGGCAGTATTTGCGTGGCGAAATAAACAGGATACTTTAGCGGATCACCTGCATGCTCTGACGCAGGATCTGGATTTGACCAGTGTCTCCACGGGGGCCGACGATGTTGCAATAGCACTGAATCAGTTTATGTCAGTATTGCATAAACGTATTGGTGACAGCGTTGCTGCCACTGTAGGAATCTCTGCTCAGGCGCCTGAGCTGTCTGCTATTGCAGCGGACACTGCGGAAACCGGCATGCAACTGGCACAGTCCTCCGAAAACATTGCCAGCAGCAGCGAAGAGGTGACGACGACGCTTGAGCGCGAACTCGTTCCACGCGCAATTGATGTGGCGGCTTTGTCCAGCCGAGTTGCAACCTCCATCCGCAATTGCGAGAGTGACAGCGCAAGGGTGCTGGATAACATTGATGCCATAGGCATGGCGGAGAAGCACCTCGGAACTGCCATCACCGGTTTGCAGGCACAGCTAGAAGAAGTGGTGCGGGTGATTGGTGTCATTTCGGCTATCTCCAAACAAACCAATTTATTGGCACTCAACGCCGCCATCGAGGCTGCTCGTGCGGGTGTGCACGGACGAGGGTTTGCCGTTGTGGCGGAAGAAGTACGCAGCCTTGCCATTCATACCACTGAAGCGACGAGTCAGGTCGCGACTATTATTGACCGCTTTCGCAATGACGTGTCCGGCCTAAAGAATGCGGGAGAAAAGATGGAGCTCGCTGTCACAGAAGGCGATCTGGGCGTTCGTAATATGCGCCGGGAACTGGTGACCGTGAACACCGCGATGGAAGAGCTTGACCATAAGGTGAGCGCGATTGCCTGTAGTACGGAACAAATGTCGACCGTCATGAACATGGTCAATAATGACGTTCAAACCGTCTCACGGGTCGCGGCGGATATGCAACAGAAGGCATTGCAGGTCGGCAATCTAAGTCAGGCTGTCCACAGGCAGAGCGACTATCTTCTGGAGGGGATTGGTAGCTTCAAGTTAAAAATCCACAAGCTTGCTCAGGAGGCAGTTGTAGAATTCGCCGCCAGTTCGGTGATATCTGAAGGCGCATTGGCCGAGGCTGAGAAGTTTATGAAAGATATGTTACAACGAGATTCACGCTTTGAATTGATGTATCTCGTCGCCATTGACGGCATTCAGATCACCGACAACATTTTTGCTGACAGTCAGCGCCCGGAATCCGCCGAAGTTGTGCGAGGTAGAGACTGGAGTCAACGAGAGTGGTTTGCAGCCGTGAAGCGAAATCGAAACCCTCATATAACCCCTGTGTACAGATCATCGGCCACTGACGATTTTTGCTTTACCGTGTCAGTCCCTGTATTCGACAAGCGACACAATCTGGTGCGGGTATTAGGGGCAGATATACGGCTGTCATCGTTGATATAAACTCCCGCCTAGAGACGTCGATGTGGTATCACTTCACAAATGCTGGTTGACCCACCGCTTCAGTTTTTCGGGCGGTAGGGCGCCTGATACTCGACCTATCTCCTTTCCTTTCTTGAACATCATCAAAGTCGGAATGCTACGAATACCGTAACGCTGAGCCAGCATCGGGTTTGCTTCCGTATTCACCTTGAGCAATCGGGCGAAAGGTTCAAGGTCTGCGGCGGCGTCTTCGAACACTGGAGCGAACTGACGACAGGGACCGCACCACGGCGCCCAGAAATCTACTACGATCGGGAGGTCTCCGCCAAGGTGCTGGTTGAAATCGCTCTCATTCACTTCCACTGGTTTACCTGCAAACAGGCTTTCCTTGCATACCCCGCAGTTACCGCCTTCAGTGAGATGAGTACTGGGCAGCCGGTTCTTACGGTGACAATGGGGGCAGGTTACGAACATCTGGTCCGACATGAATATCTCCCAATACAGTCAGTAAACTCGTGCAATATTAAAGAACGAAGTAACAATCAGGGCACCTAACAGGGTTAGCGCGCTTGTGCGACAAAATATAGTGGTGGGCGCGGAGACTTGCAAGTGGTCGGCATTAAGCTTGATTGCAATTCCCACCGAATTCGCTGATGCTGCATGCATCGATCAGTAGTGAAAATTCCTTCATGGCAGAGAGTTCTATTTCTCCAATTCCCGCGATTCCCCGTAACCGGGCGCAATGGTTGCGGGGAACCTTACGCCTCTCCCAGCAGGAAGCCGTGGCTTCTGCCACGATGACGGCAACGGGCGATAACTTCTTCAATGCGTTTGCAATTTATCTTAATGCCACCGCTGTCCAGATGGGTTGGTTGACAGCAATTCCACAGTTGTTCGGGGCGTTGGCGCAAGTATTGTCAGCGTGGCTTGGCAATTACCTCCCGCGTAAACCTTTGGTCGTTGTCACAGCCACCGTACAAGCGCTTGTGGTTTTGCTTCTCGCCGGGTTGGCGCTGAGTCGAATTACGAATTCTGTCATCTGGTTGATTGGGCTGGCAGTGCTGTATTTTTCCTGCGTGAACTTTATTCAGCCGCAGTGGCGAGCTTGGATGGGGAGCATTGTCCCACAGCGACGAAGAGGTTTGTTCTTTGCTTCCCGGACTCGGTTGACCATGGTCGCTTCCCTAGGAATATTCATCAGTGGTGGAGCACTGCTCAGTCTTAGTGAGCGGATGGATGCGGTATGGCTGGGTTTTGCCGTGTTGTTTACGGTCGCTGCAATCGGGCGAGGGATATCGTCTCGACTGCTCGCCCGGATGCATGATCCTGATCCCCATCCGCACGCTGCTGGACGCAAAGGATTTCTGCACAGCATGCAGCAGTTGCGTGCATCTCTGAAGGATAGAACCTTTCGGGATTACAGTTTCTTTGTGGCTGGGATGCAGGGTGTGGTGGCAATCTCAGCGCCATTCTTTGCGGTCTATATGTTGCGTGATCTGCAGTTTACCTATCTTGAATACAGTCTCAATGCCATCGCCTCCATCCTGACTCAGTTCCTGACGCTGCGATTCTGGGGGCAGTTTAGTGATCGTTTCGGTAATCGTTTAGTGATGCTGATTTCCAGCGTCATCATTCCTGTTGTGCCAGTGCTCTGGATGTTCTCTCCAGATCATTACTATTTGTTGCTGGTGCAGATGGTATCCGGGTTCGTGTGGAGTGGTTTCAGCCTGAGTACCGCCAACTATCTGTATGACATCCGACCACACAAGAGTGACTTTGCAGTATACGCGGCGATGCAGTCCGCTCTGAGTGCCAGCGCAGTTTTCCTGGGGGCTATCGTGGGAGGTTTTGTTGCTTCTCGTGCGCCTGCAGTAGTGGACGCTGTACCATTTTTAGCGAGCGTTCGGAGTCCATTGTTTCTGGTCTTTGTGACTAGTTGCCTGCTACGAATTGCGGTTGCCGCTTGGTTCATTCCGCGCTCAGTGGAGCC
>JBBSPQ010000251.1:0-4778 GCA_038258585.1 Pseudomonadales bacterium | reverse complement strand
GTCTGGAGTGGTTTGCGCGACAGCTCACCCGGCTTCCCTTCGCGTTCAGCGTCGAGAAACCGGACGAATTGCGTGGTGAAGTGCGGTCGATTGCTTTGCGTTTGCTTGGGGGCACAGAGGATCAGACTTTTATCTTGTAACCAGTCTTAAACATCCACCACACGATGGTCAAACAAATCAGCATGAACAGCGCAATCATGCTTAGACTCATCCCCACATTGACATCAGCCACGCCGTAGAAGCTCCAGCGAAAACCACTGACGAGATAAACTACCGGGTTGAACAGAGTAATTTTCTGCCACACCGGAGGCAACATGGAGATGGAGTAAAAACTGCCGCCCAGAAAAGTCAACGGAGCCACGATCATCAAGGGAAACACCTGTAGCTTCTCGAAGCTGTCCGCCCACACGCCAATGATGAAACCGAAAAGACTGAAGGTCACCGATGTCAGCACCAGAAACCCAACCATCCAGACTGGATGCATTATCGAAAAATCGACAAAAAAGCGTGCCGTCAAAAGTGTAATCAGGCCAATAATGATGGACTTGCTGGCAGCAGCGCCGACATACCCAAGAACAATCTCGAATGCCGATACCGGTGCAGACAAAATTTCATAAATCGTGCCGGAAAATTTCGGCATATAAATGCCAAATGAAGAGTTCGAAGTGCTTTCGGTCAACACTGTCAACATGATCAGTCCCGGCACAATGAAGGCGCCGTAGCCCACGCCATCTATCGCCACCATACGCGAACCAATAGCCGATCCAAAGACAATGAAATAGAGAGAAGTCGACAATACCGGCGAGGCAATACTCTGCATCAGTGTGCGCCAGGTTCGTGCCATTTCGTAAAGATAAATTGCCCTGATTGCGTAAGTGTTCATGATTTTTCTCCAGCCGGTTTTTCTCCTACCAGAGTCACGAAGATATCTTCCAGCGAACTCTGCGTCGTCTTCAGGTCCTTGAACTCGATGCCGTTTTCATGCAGCTTTCGCAGCAGTCTCGCAATCTGTCCCTGTTCTTCGTCTTTGTGGTAGGTATAGACAACCTGCAATCCGTCGTCTGATAGTGTCAGACCATAGGATGACAGAGCGGCAGGAAGTTCTGTGGTCGCGCTCTGCAACTGCAACGTCAGCTGCTTCTTACCCAGCTTGTGCATCAGCTCGTCTTTATTCTCTACCAGAATAATCTGGCCTTTGTTGATGACACCGATGCGATCGGCCATCTCTTCCGCTTCGTCGATGTAGTGAGTCGTCAGGATAATCGTCACGCCCCGGTCGCGCAGGCGGCGAATCATTGCCCACATGTCACGACGCAGCTCCACATCAACACCAGCAGTCGGCTCATCAAGAAACAGAATGTCCGGCTCGTGCGATAGCGCTTTTGCGATCAAGACACGCCGTTTCATGCCGCCGGAGAGGGCCATGATCTTGCTGTCCCGCTTGTCCCAGAGAGACAAGTCACGCAAGACTTGTTCGATGTAGCCTTTGTTGCCGGGTTTACCGAACACGCCTCTGCTGAACGTGACGGTATCCCAGACTGACTCAAACATTGCCACTGACAATTCCTGCGGTACCAGACCTATGCGCTTGCGCGCCTCCCTATAATCCTTGACGATATGCAGCCCATCGACCAGGGCTTCACCTGTGCCTGGGTTGACAATACCGCACAGGATGCTGATTAAAGTTGTTTTCCCCGCGCCATTTGGCCCTAACAAAGCAAAGATTTCTCCACGCTTTATTTCGAGGTTGACCTCATTGAGAGCATGAAAACCGGAAGGATAAATCTTACTCAGATTACGCACCGAAATTATGTTCTGATCCATTTCACATCCTGTCTAGGTTGTACTGACACAAAGCCGTGATTGTACTCCTGTGCCACGACAACGAAACCATCTGAGGAAAAGAATGGTTACTGAAATATCAACACACAGTTGATCATTGGTCGATCAGCGGAGCTGAAATTCGACAGCTGCCCCTCAGGACTCCTTGAAACTCATATTGCCGCCAGCAAACTTCTGGCAAACTGCATGCAATTTCTGATCTGACGCACTGCTGCGCAGATTCTCCGACTAAGAGGAATGCTCATGAAACCCCTGATCTGCGCTTGTGTGGCTATGCTCGCTTTAATGCAAGTCAACATCGCTCTAGCCGATCGTCAACCTGAAGATGACGAGCAAATGGTGAGTGACCCACGCATCCAGCATCGCAGTTACGTGTTTACGCAGACTGGCGAAAGCTTGCCTTACGCTCTATTTATCCCCTCCAGCTACGAGCCTGAGAATGGCCCAATTCCTTTGATTGTGGCGCTTCACGGACTGGGCCGCAGCTACGACTGGCTTATGGGGTATGAGGGCTTTCTTGATTATGCGGAGCAATATGGCTTCATGGTGGTCACTCCTCTCGGATATACCCGAAGAGGCTGGTACGGATCGCGACCCACCCCTGATGCAGATGACGGGCTTCGCAGTGAAGCCGATGTCATGGAGGTATTGGCAGAAGTCAGAGAAGAGTAGCAGATCGATGATAACCGGATATATCTGTACGGACACTCCATGGGCGGTGCAGGGGTTTATCACATTGCCAAAAAAAATCCGTATCTATTTGCCGGGCTGGCTGTGGCGGCACCTGCGCCTCGCACTGATCTGTCACCAGAGGGATTGGCCAATATTCAACATCTCCCCATTCTAGTCATGCAAGGCACTGATGATGCCCTTGTGCCTGTGGAAATGACGCGTCGCTGGGTGGCCACAATGGAAACACTGGGCATCCAACACCTCTATGTTGAAATTGAAGGAGCCGATCATTCTCTGTTCATCTCTCAAGACAAAGAGAATATGCATAAGGTATTGAGTTTCTTCGATATTGTGCGAAAAAGATACCCGCCGGCACGATAAAATCAAGCGAAGCCCACCGCATGCGCAGGCTCTATAGTCTGCTGGTGAATGATTAAGGTGCCTCGTAGCGTAAAAAGTCACACATTGTTACCAAAAGTACTGCACCAACTGTTTGTATTTTCTCTCAAATTGAGTACGATACTGGCAAGCTCTCGGTAACTATAGATGAAGTAACGCTATGGACGCCGAGGTAAAAAACCGAAATTGTGTGGCTCAGCCCGAATTTAAATGAGTCTGTCACACGTAGCGGTAGTCCACCACTGGAGGAGTACGTAATGAAGAAATTGACCCTGACGACCTCTTTGCTGGCCCTAGGCACAGCAATGGCAGTACAGTCAGCTATGGCAGGCGTAGATCCATTAACCCAAATTCAGCCTAAAGATGCTGGTTGGGGCCTGAATGGCGCACCTGATTATATCGTTGAAGTACCAGCAGCGACTATTCCAGCGACTGGCGTACTGGACTATATCAACACTAACATCGACCTGCCTTTCACTGAAGAGAAGTGGGTAAAATCTGTTCAGTTCATTCCTGGTGACAAGCGCGTTCTTCACCATTTGCTGTCTTATGTAGTAGCTTCTGATCACACTGAAGCTTTCGACGAAGCTGACAATGATGACCGCAGCGAATTCCTGGAAGGTTTTGCTCCAGGTAAAGAAGATCCAACTACTTACCCAGCAAACACTGGCGTTAAAGTACCTGTTGGCTCTGCGATCAGAATGTCTATTCACTACACAGCTATGGGTCAGGAAACTGAAGACTCAACGCAAGTTGGTCTGTGGTTCTATGATGAAGATAACAAGCCAGATTCTGCTTTCCGTACTTACTCTGTGTCCGCACAGGGCGGTCGTGAAAACAACATCAACATCCCAGCTGGCGACATGAACTACGCGATGACGTCTAACCATGTGTTCGAGGAAGAGACTACACTGTACAGCTTCCGTGCTCACATGCACTACCGTGGCAAGAACATGCGTGCAAGCGTGATCTATCCTGACCAAACTCGTGAAGAGATCATCAACGTTGCTAACTACAACTTTGCATGGCAGCCAACTTACCGTCTGTCTGAGCCAATGACTCTGCCAGCAGGTTCACGAGTAGTGGTAGAAGGTGCTTTCGACAACTCTCAGTACAACCCAGGCAACCCTGATCCGTCAGTAGCTGCAACTGGCGGCCTGCAGAGCTGGGACGAAATGTTTATCGGTTACTTCTCTTATACTCAGTAATGAAGTGATTGTGTAAGCAAATCTAGACCTGAAGGGCTGCTTCATGCGGAGCGGCCCTTTTTATTGCAAGCTTGTTGAGCAAATATTCGAACACTCGCTCGACATTATGATTGTTTCGATTGTAAAAACTCTTTGCTGTTGCAGGTCATTGTTAATAGTAGGCAGTACAGAGTTATAACCAGTATAGAAAATAGGGGTTGTTAGATCATGAAAAAGTTTAACGTGATGGCATTACTCGCCACTTTGACTTTGGTGGCAGCACAGGCTAATGCTGCGCCAGAGAGAATTGGAGATTTCAACCTGATCGACCATAAAGGCACAGCACATCAGTTGTCCAAATATGGATATCAGAAGGCAGTGGTCTTTATTACTCAGACTAATGCTTGTTCTGCAAGCCAAACATCATTTTCGGAATACAAAATTCTGAACACAAAATGGGATGACAGCGGCATTGAGTTCGTTATGATCAATCCCTCTCTCGAAGACAATCCAGAAAGCATCCGTCGTTTTGACGCTAGCTACAATGTCGAAATGCCAATTCTTGTTGATGACACACAATTGGTAGCTGAAGAGCTCGGCATTACGAAGGGTGGCGAATTTGTTATTGTTGACCCAACTGCACGTACTATCCTGTACCGTGGTCCAATGGACAGTCCT
>JBBSPQ010000250.1:0-4789 GCA_038258585.1 Pseudomonadales bacterium | reverse complement strand
TCAATTGCCAAAGGCGGCGAAAAGATTCGAAGAAAGTCACGTTGTCGGTGACGGGTTTCAAGCCTGACAATCCGCGCACAGGTTCGCGCACCGTGAACCATAATAGCGCGGAGAACAACACGCCCGGGATGCCGACGACAAAGAACGCTTCGCGCCAGGTGATGACAGCGGAGATCCAGCCGCCCAGCCAGTAGCCCAACAACGTCCCGATATAAAGTCCAGAGGAATAAATCGCCAGAGCGCGGCCGCGCTTTTCCCGCTCGTAATAGTCTGAGAGCATGGCATGCGCGGGAGGACTGCCGCCAGCCTCGCCGAGCCCAACGCCAAGGCGTGCGGCCAGCAACTGTGGGAAACTGCCTGTCAGTCCACACAGTGCGGTGAAGCCGCTCCACAGCGCCAATGAGGCGGTCATTACGGTCTTGCGACTGTATTTGTCGGCCAGTCTGGCCACGGGAATGCCCGCGATGCAATACACCAGAGCGAACGATAATCCAGTGAGCATCCCCAGTTGCGTATCGGATAATCCCAGATCGGCCTTGATAGGCTCTTGCAGGATATTAAGAATCTGCCGGTCGATGAAGTTGAAGACGTAGACGATGACCAGAATGGTCAGCGCGTAGGTGCGATGGTGTTTCGATGCGTCCATCGTGACGATCTTGGAAGGGTTCAGCCAGCTACTCATCAGTCATCCCTTGTTATTTTTGTTGTTATAGGGATGCGGAGCATACCGCATTTCGGCCGTAGTTTACGGTCCCACTTCTGACCGCACCGCGAATCCTTCTTCCAGAGCCCCGATATAATCTAGGAATCTGTCTAGACTCTCCAACTCGTCCTCGTTAAGCACATCAACGAGTAACTCTCTGGTGGCTGGCAGGACGTGGTCACGTTCGAACTTGGCGTGACTCCTTTAAGAATTCTCGCCTTGGGGGGAGAATTCGTGACCTCCCTGCATATGGGCATCGTAATACACGTTAGCAATGAGATGCCGCGTTTCGGACGCGGGTTAATGCGATGTTTTATGCGAACTTGTGAGAGGAGTTAAGGTAATTGATCGCTAAGGTTTTATTTCTGCGTTCATTTGCCCCGCGCTGCTTCTCGGTCTCCGGAATAACGATAGTAGTCGGTGATATCCCAGACGAAGCCGCGCAATGCGTGCTCTTATCAGAAACTCGAAACCACGTTGCATGAACCAGCGTGAACCAACCGCGACAATGACGATGACGATAAGGCTCATCAGGAGGAGTACGAGCGTGAACCTGGTTCTGAGGCTGGTCATGGGTACGTGCTGCCATTGGGAATCGTTAAAAACATCTATACCAACGGCAGTGTTGCTCACTTCTTTAGCAGGCGGAAAGAGCCAAGCAAGTGTTTCCGAGGCAAAGGGGAGGGGCAGAGTAGGTTATTTCAAAAGTACGCGCTCAATCTTTCGTCCTGACGGCACAGCAGTTGTGAAAAGAAAGTGGAAAGATTTACCTGAGGAGGCTGATTTTGCTAAGGAAAATCACCAGCCCTGTGAGATAGAAAATACTGAGCAGGCCGGCGCCTATTTGCTCCGCGATTGAAGACGAAAAAACCGAGTGTTCTTTTTCTTTTCGCAAGTAAAACGCCATATAGATAAACCCGGTGGCGAATCCCGCAACGTGCGTATAGGAATCGATCCCTTCTAAAAAATACTCCAATGACAGCTGCAATATAATGAACAAGACGATAGAAATATTAGAGCTCGAACTAACGCTTCCAGGCAAGTATCGTAGAGTGCGCAAACAACAATAAGCTCCGAAGAGTCCCATAATTCCACCCGAAGCGCCTATCACCGCTTCATGAGGGGATAATATCAAGGTAGTCAATGCTGAGAGAAAGGCAGAAAGAAGAAATATCCCAAGAAACCGAAAACGATCAACCAGTCTGAGCATGAATTGTCCAAAAATGGCAAATCCTAAAATATTCGACGCAAGATGAAATGTATTTAAATGCAGAAAGAATGCAGACACCAGCCTGTAATATTCGTGCGTCGAGAAGCTGCTTTTCACTATGGCCCCCATTTCAAGGGCGGAATAGAAGTCTGATTCGGAATATTGAGTGAGATATACATAGAGAAGGGCCCAGCCGCCTATGAACAATAGAAGAATCGCATTCTGTTCCCAGGTTACTGGGCTGACCTTTATTGATTTATTCTCTAGGTTACTGCCGTTCTGTTTCACTATGTCATTTATGCATTCTATAAAAAAAGTATAATCCTTTCTATCAACGAACGCGTTGGGATCATAGGCGAATATCTTTCCGTTTCTCTGCCCGACTAATACGCTAATTTCCTTACCTCTAAGCTGTAGTTTTTCTACACTGGATATCGATTTATTAGCAATTCTCTTTGACCAGAAAAAGAATCTTGGAATTTCAAAAAAGGATTCTTTAAATACAATTTTCGGCGATACTTTCGAACGCAAAAAAATGACAAATGGCAGTATCAAACAGATTATAAGAAGCAGGGAAATTAGAAAAATATGTGTTTCATTGAGCTTATAAAAATAATCTCGCCTCGCGATAAGAGGAAACCCTATCAAGAGAATCTCTAGCAGCAAAAAAAAACGGATGGAACGAATTCTCAGCCGTTTAGCATTTAACGGTATGTTGAGAATTTTTTGCGGCAAAGGTTTTGGTATTTCAGCGCTATGCATCCAATTATTTTCCTTTTTTGAGACTTGGTATCTATTCAGAGCTCCATAGATGAAATAGCGCAAAAAATGCGCTATTTCATCATTGTTACGATTTCCCAATTTTAACGATAATCGGGTTATCCACCACTATCGCGCTACCGCGGCGACGCCACCAAGGAGAGTCAGACCCACCATTGCGCCGAGAACAATTGGCGATGCAGCAAGGGCTGCACCCACCGCTACTCCTCCCCAGCCAGGGCCGAACGTACCGGCACCGATTGTAATCATCGCCGTGAAATACGGGACCGCATCCATCATTCTGCCACCGCTCACCGTTTCAATTTCCATCATATTAAGTTCACGCATTTTGGGTTCCCTCCTTTGGATTTCCCTGAGTTAAATGTTTTGCAGACTGCACTTAATATTTAGTTCATAAACTGAAATCTAGCCAGCCGCTTGCTGCTTTTTAGAACAAAAGATGCGCGCAGCGGGTTTGTAGTGATCTAACACTACTATTGGCGAACCACTAGTTCACATCCTCAACGCAAAAACCGCGACTTCTCAATGCTACGGCGGTATGGTGTGGGGTATGGGCATGGCGCTGATCGAATCGATGGCATTCGATGCGCGGAACGGTCATTTGGTCAATCGCGACTTAGGCGAATATCACATCCCGGTGAATCTCGAAGAACCTAAGATTGATGTCGTGCTAATCGAAGACCGCGATGATTGGGTAAATCCAAATCAAGTAAGTAGCTCGGTGAGATAGGGCTTTGCGGCGCCACTGCTGCAGTGATCAATGCCATTGATAACGCGACTGACGCGCGAGTGCGTGAATTTCCGGCAACGCTGGATAAGCTCTTGGACGTTATGCCCATCTAATAATTTGAAAGAAATGACGGTCTTCGAAACGGGAGATGATTAAAAGATGTTATTAAAACGCGCTGCGCACGAGCACAAATGGCTGCTGATCCTGTTGATGACGCTTGCGAGCCTATTGCTGCTTTATAGTCTGCTGGGCTTTTTGTTTGCGCCTTGGTATGCGGCGCGCCAGTTAGTCAATACGTTGCAGGAAAGGCTTCAGATAAGCGCAGTGATTGCGGACAGTGAATTTAATCCCTTCACCTTTGAGGCGTCCTTGGGAAGCGTGCAGTTGACCACGGACGCAGGTAATTCGCTGCTAGTGATGGATCGGCTGTACGTAAACTTCCAGCCGTGGCAATTACTGAGTCGCAAAGTGCGCTTCGAAGAGCTGGAAATCGCCAAGCCCCAGGTCTACTTCAACCGTTTCAGTGAGAGCGATAATACCTTCAGTCGACTGGCCGAGCGCTGGCAGCAGAGCGCACTCCCCCCAGCAAGCGGAAGAGGAAGAACAAACCGAGGATGATCCCTTCGCAATTGAGTTCGCCCGCTTTGCCTACATTGACGGTAGCGTGCAGATCCACGATGAGGTGCCGGAAACCACATTCAATACTGTCCTGAGCCCAGTCAATCTGGTGGTAGAGAACTTCTCCACAGTCAACGCAGAAGATAGAGGCAGTAATGAACTGCTGGTGGCGTTCGAGAATGAGGCCAGTCTGCGAATGATCAGCAACTTCATTGTGTCGCCTCTGCAGTGGGAGGGCGAGCTGGCACTTGAAAACTTCAGTCTGCTTACGCCTTGGCCATATTTTCGGGACACCGCGCCGTTCGTGCTGGATCGGGGTCTTCTTGACCTGACCTTTGCCTACAATGTAACCCTGCCAGCCGAAGGGCTGAACGTGCTGATTGACACCATACAACTGCAATTGAGTCAGGTCGTCGCACACGAGGCAGACGAGCAGCCCTTCATTGACGGAGGCACATTGACACTGAGCAACGGGAGCTTCGCCTATCCCGATATGATGGTTGCTGCCGATGATCTCATTCTGGCTGATCTGACTTTGCGTCTTTTGCAAAGTCCAGAAGGTGAGCTGAATCTGACGCGTATTGTCAGTGCCTTTGGAAGCGAGCCGTAAGATCCCGAATATCAAGACGATGAGAACGCCATCCTTAGCATAAACCTAAACCGCTTTACCCTCAGCAACGCACACCTGAACTTGATCGATCGTATGCCGACAACGCCCGCGCAATTCGACGTGATGCTCGATGGTAGC
>JBBSPQ010000249.1:0-4797 GCA_038258585.1 Pseudomonadales bacterium | reverse complement strand
CGAATTGCGCTTCCCAGATGACCAACGCATTTGGTGTGGTGGTTGCATAGCCATATTCGAAGGCGAGTACTGCAGCCTCTGACAGTAGCGAATCATATATCTGAAAGCTGCGTGGCTCGGAAGCAATTTTTTCGAGTGGAATGTACTCGGAGCCGTCCTCCTGATCGTGCAGAACCGCATGGCGGTGAGAGAAGGTGCCACGTCCTACGTCTTGTCCAGTGATTCGAACCTTGTTACCAGTGGTCAAAATGCTCGCGTATGCCAGTGTCTCCGCAAATCCCCAGTCAATTGGTTTTTCGCCGATAGCCATTTGGGCTCGGTCATCAATGATCTTCTGAACCTGTTTGTGCAGCTTTAGGCTGGGAGGAAGGCCGACCACTTTTTTGGCAAGCGCCTGCAAGGTGTTCAGCTTAATTGTACTGTTGTAGCGTGGCGACCATTCATGACCGAGATAAGGGCTCCAGTCCACAAACAACTCTACCGATGGTTCTTTCACCAGAGATTTTACGACGTGAGCGCCAGTATCCAATGCCTTGCGGTAAGAGGAATTGAGAACCTCCGTTTCCTCTTCCGAGACAATTGATTCCGCAATCAATTTTTCAGCATACAAGGTGCGGGTTGTCTTCTGTTGCCGTATCTGATTGTACATGAGAGGTTGGGTGCTGGCGGGCTCGTCAGTCTCGTTATGGCCACGACGACGGTAGCAAACAAGATCGATAACAACGTCTTTCTTGAACTCATAACGGAAATCCAGTGCGAGCTGTGTAACGAACAGAACAGCCTCTGGATCATCACCGTTGACATGGAAGATTGGCGCCTGAACCATTTTTGCTACATCGGTACAGTATTCAGTTGAGCGAGCATCTTCCTGGCGGCTAGTAGTGAAGCCGACCTGATTGTTGATGATGATGTGAACAGTTCCACCAGTAGAGTAGGCACGAGTCTTGGACATCTGGAACGTTTCCATCACAACGCCTTGGCCAGCGAATGCAGCGTCGCCGTGCACGTTTATCGGCAATACACTGTTTCCGAATGGGTCAAGACGTCTTTCCTGCCGTGCTCGAACAGAGCCTTCCACCACAGGCGAAACGATTTCAAGGTGTGACGGATTGAATGCCATGGCAAGGTGCACTTCGCCACCCGGAGTCATGATATTCGACGAGAAACCTTGGTGGTACTTAACATCACCTGAACTCTTGTATGTTGCGCGACCTTCAAACTCACTGAACAAATCAGAAGGATTCTTTCCAAGAATGTTCACCAGTACGTTGAGGCGGCCACGGTGAGCCATGCCGATGACCAATTCTTTCACGCCATAACTTCCGGCGCGTTGAATCAATTCATCCACCAGAGGAATTAGGCTTTCCCCACCTTCTAGTCCGAATCTTTTTGTGCCCGGGTACTTGGAGTCAAGATGTTTTTCCAGCCCCTCTGCAGCGCTAAGGCGCTCCAGCAAGTGACGTTTCACTTCGGGTGGGAAGTTAGGGTTGCCATGGTTGCTTTCAATGCGTTTCTGAATCCACTGCTTCTCGGTAAGATTCACAATGTGCATGAATTCGTAACCGATTGATCCGCAATAGATGCGCTCAAGCGTTTCAATGATTTCCCGCAGCGGAGCTTGGTCCTTCTTGATAAACAACGAGCCAGTCTGGAATACTGTGGAATGGTCCACCGGTGACAGGCCGTGGAAGTCGAGCTGCAGATCAGGCACCTGTTCTCTGTGCATTAGATTCAACGGATCGAGATCAGCTTTCTGGTGGCCACGCACACGATAGGAGCTAATCAGATGTAGCACCTGGACTTGCTTGTTTTCGTGTTCTGAATTGACGACAGCATCGTTGCTGAGCAATGGTTTGAAGCGACTGGTCTTGCCTAGTTTCTTAAAATATTCCTGTATCTCTAAATGAGAAATATCCGACTGAGGAGAGTCGGATATTTTTGGAAGATTCTGGAAGAACGTGCGCCATTCCTGCGGCACCTGTTCGGGATCGTGCAGAAACTGATCGTATAGTTGTTCCACGTAAGAGGCATTACCACCAGATAAATGCCCTGTACTCCACATTAACTCCATAATGCTGTCATGCATCTGTATATTTCCCGGATAGTTGAGGATGCTGATATTCTTGTTCAAGAATGTGCGGATTAATCAGGCTTATTCCTCTTTGACTAATTAGTTTTTAATCAGGTAGCTCGCTGCAAAAGCATGGAGCGAATGTGACCGATAGCGCGCGTAGGATTCAGTCCTTTTGGACACACTGCCACGCAGTTCATGATGCCTCTGCACCGGAACACACTGAACGGATCTTCAAGATTGGCCAGGCGCTCATTAGCAGCAGTGTCTCGGCTATCGGCGAGAAAACGGTAGGCTTGCAGCAGTCCTGCTGGGCCAATGAATTTCTCTGGATTCCACCAGAACGATGGGCAATTCGTGCTGCAACATGCGCACAAAATGCACTCGTACAAACCATCCAGCTTGGCCCGTTCTTCTGGCGATTGTAGGCGTTCAATTGCGGGCGGCGGTGTATCGTTGAGCAGGAACGGTTGCACCTTCTCAAACTGCTTGTAGAAAATTGACATATCTACAACCAGATCGCGAATGACTGGCAGGCCCGGAAGTGGACGCAATATAAGCTTGCCACCCTTCGCTGCGGCGGAAACTGGGGTAATACATGCCAGACCGTTGCTACCGTTCATGTTCATACCATCGGAACCGCATACACCTTCGCGGCATGAGCGACGGTAAGTTACAGAAGGATCTTGACGCTTAAGTAGCTCAAGGACATCCAACACCATGAGATCCTTGCCCGCAGGCAATTCCACTTCGAAGTCCTGCATAGAAGGCTTGGCGTCTGTTTCTGGGTTATAGCGATATAAGCTCACTAACACGTTATTTCTGCCTTTTCCCGAGTGTTTCGGGAACTCAATACTTTGCCTGGTGAATTAATAGGTTCGAATTTTCGGCTCAAACGTCGGCACGGTCTTGGGTGTGAAATTGACCGCTCGTTTGGTAACGCTCTTCGTCGCCGGGAAATACAGAGAATGGCAAAGCCAGTTCTCATCATCGCGTTCCTGGAAGTCCTCACGCGCGTGAGCGCCACGACTCTCTGTTCTGATTTCGGCGGCGATGGCTGTGGCCTCGGCAACCTCAAACAGGTTTTCAAGCTCCAGTGCCTCAATGCGCGCAGTGTTGAAGGCATTGCTCTTGTCGGCGAGGTCAATGTTCGCCACTCGTTCACGCAATAAGGCCAGCTTCTTGATACCGTCCTGCATGTAGTCACCGCGACGGAATACACCGAAATGGTTCTGCATGATGCTTTGCAATTCTGTACGTAGATCGGCAACACTCTCCCCGCCTTTGGTGTTATTCAGACGGTTCAAACGAGACAGTGCCTGTTCGATATCAGAGTCTGATGCCTGGCGTTGTTCAATGCCTTGGCGCAGCATGCTTTCGATATGCAGACCTGCTGCACGACCGAAGACGACTAGATCCAGCAGCGAGTTGCCACCAAGACGGTTGGCGCCGTGTACGGATACGCAGGCGACTTCGCCGACAGCAAACAAGCCATCGATGATCTTGTCGTTGCCATTGGCATCTTGCGTCAGTGCTTGACCATTAATGTTGGTTGGAATGCCGCCCATCATGTAATGGCATGTCGGTACAACAGGAATCAGTTCCTTGATGGGGTCAACGTGGGCAAACGTGCGCGAGAGTTCAAGAATACCAGGCAGTTTGGCGTGAAGCTCGGCTTCACCCAAGTGGTCAAGTTTCAACAGCACGTGGTCGGCATTGGGACCGCAGCCGCGACCGGCAAGTATTTCCAGAACCATGGAGCGGGCAACAACATCACGACCGGCCAGATCTTTCGCATTGGGTGCATAACGCTCCATGAAACGTTCGCCGTCTTTATTGATCAGGTAGCCACCTTCACCACGACACCCTTCGGTCACCAGTACCCCTGCCCCGTAAATACCGGTTGGATGGAACTGCCACATCTCGATGTCCTGTACTGGGTAGCCAGCGCGTAACGCCATGCCGATACCGTCACCGGTATTGATCAGCGCATTGGTAGTAGAGGCAAAGATGCGCCCTGCTCCGCCGGTGGCGAAGACAGTCGCTTTGGATTTCACGTAAACCGTTTCGCCGGTTTCGATGCAGATAGCGATAACGCCGACGACAACACCGTCCTGATTTCTGACGAGGTCAGTGGCGTACCACTCGTTGAAGAACACTGTTTTATGTTTCAGGTTACCCTGATAGAGCGCATGCAGCAGGGCATGACCAGTGCGGTCTGCAGCTGCACAGGTGCGGGCAGCCTGTCCGCCCTTACCGTAATCTTTAGACTGACCGCCAAATGGACGCTGGTAGATGCGGCCATTTTCCGTGCGTGAGAACGGCAGCCCCATGTGCTCCAGTTCATACACAGTCTGTGGGCCAACACTGCACATGTATTCGATCGCGTCTTGGTCGCCGATGTAGTCGGAGCCTTTTACGGTGTCATACATATGCCAGCGCCAATCGTCGTTCGGGTCATCACTGGCGATGGCACAGGTGATACCACCCTGGGCTGATACCGTGTGTGAACGAGTCGGGAATACCTTGGTGATTACTGCTGTGTTAAAACCTGACTGAGCCAATTGCAGGGCTGCACGCATACCGGCGCCGCCACCTCCCACAATTACTGCGTCAAAGGAAAGAGTCCGCATGCCAGACATTTATACACTCCACAAAATCTGAATACCCCAAACGAGGTAGATGAATATCAACAAGACGCAGGCTGCCTGAAAGAAGAAACGAAT
>JBBSPQ010000248.1:0-4803 GCA_038258585.1 Pseudomonadales bacterium | reverse complement strand
CTGGTTTTGAACTTCGTGCCCTCGCCGCCGGATGTGCTGCACAGCATGGCGCAGGCCGTCAAACACGGCGGCGTTATCGCCGCTTACGTGTGGGATTACGGCGGCAAGATGGAGATGGCGCGCCACTTCTGGGACGCCGCCATCTCGCTCGACCCTGCCGCTGCCGAATTCGATGCGGGCAGGCACCCCATGAGCAAAGCCGATAACCTGCGCGCCCTGTTCGCGGACGAAGTGCTGCGCGATGTCGATGTGACCGCGCTCGACGTGGACGCGCACTTCACCGATTTTGACGATTTCTGGCGGCCTTTTCTCGCTGCTCAGGGTTCAGTCACGAAATACCTGCGCGCGCTCGATGAACCCGCCGTCAACCGCCTGAGCGAGCGCATTCACCAGCGCCTGCCCATCAACGCCGACGGCTCGATAGACATGATCCTGCGCGCATGGGCCGTCAAGGGCGTAAAGTAGCTGGTCAGCATTTCAGCTTTCAGCCATCAGCCAAAACAAACACCGCTCATGTTCAAAACGGGTGAACATCAGAACGTGTGTACGGGCGACCCGCTCACACCACGTTCGATGTTTTACGCACGATCCTGGGTCGCCCCAACCTGATCATGCGCGAGAAACAAAAATTCAAAAATATGAATTTCTTTGACCCCTCGATCCTTTGAGCCTTTGCGTTATGTCTTTTCCTGATCGCTGAAATGCTGACTGGCTGACAAGCTGATTAGCTGACAGGCTGACGACCTACCAACCGACGCACCAGCGACGGCGGCAGCGCGGCATTCACCTTGTCACCAAGCTCAAATCCAACATGAAGAACCGCTTGCTCCCTCTTGCCGACAAAATCCTGCTGCGGAAACGCGCCATCATTGAAAGCATCACCGACCAGTTGAAGAACATTTCCCAGATCGAGCACACGCGCCACCGCAGTATGACCAACTTCATGGTCAACTTGCTGTGTGGGCTGATGGCCTATTGCCATCAGCCCAAGAAACCGTCTTTGCACCTGTCCTCAAGCCTCTTGCTTGACGACCTTATCCATAATTGACGTTATTATACGTCAAACCATCCCCAATATTCCCAACGCCCATACCCGTGCCTGACGCGCTTCATCCCGTGTCAGTACCTCATCATGGGCGGCTTTGTTGCGAACATCGCGCATGGCTTCATCATTGAGGATCGTCACCAGCCCTTCGACATCGGAGAGCGAACGCCCTATAAAGTTCCGCAGGGCAGTTTCACGGCTACTGCTGAGGATAATCATATAACTGCCAAGTGTGAGGTCTTTTTCGCCGCGCATGAATGCCTGCAAGAAGCTGTTACGGCAATCGCCATCCGTGTGACTGTTGCGGAACGGCTCGAAAACCTGCTTATGCAAGACGACCTCAACTGCTTTGGTATAGGGAATCACAGAGCTTGAAAAATCCATGTGCTCCGGCAGGGAGCGTAGATTGTAGTCCCCTGTGAGCAGGAACACCGGTGCATCCGGTGGCAGACTGCGCCAGTTAGGAAGTTCAGCATCTAGCACTGCTTCGACCTCATGCGGCTCAACACGCTCGAAGAAGCGTTTGGCGGCGGGCAGAATCCCTTCCGCGATTTTATCCGCTTTTTCTTCGTCGGAGAGCTTCTCATCACCGACAACTTTTGATTTTGCATCGGTCAATGCCTGCTCATACTGTGGACGTTCAATCAGTTCGATTTCAGCATCCGTCAGTCCATAGAGACGATAGACAATCTTATCAATCAGCGCATCGGTACGGGCGAGGTCATGCTTAATCGGAATGAGCGTTTCCAGCGATTTTTCAAGTTCAATCTGGATTTCGCCCTCAACATCCGACAGTGACACCGCGAAGCGATTACGGTTCTGGTGCAGACGATAGAGGAAGTCATCCCATGACAACTCACCGTCGCCCTTTTGATAATCACCGAGATAACCTTGAATAATCGTTTTACCACCCAGCGAGTCGATACCTGTTGAGCCGTCGTTCTTGGGCTGAATGCGGAGTTTCTTTTCCAACCACGCCAGAAAACGCCCGACCTCTGCCTGTTTTTCCTTGTTGAGGTCGATCATGCGCTGTGCCAGATGCGCCAGAAAATCATGAATGACATCGGACTTATCCTGGTCTAGCAGACCAGTGACCGCCTGTAAGAGATGTTGCGGACGTTTACCGTGGGTGTATAGGTCACTGAGGCTTTGCGTCAGCCGTTCACGCTCGTCGGCAGGTGTGGTGAAATTAATGCGATGAATGGGGAGTTGACGGATATGTTCAGGATACACTGATGTATAGCTCCCCTGAAGGGTACCTGTAGCAAGATACTTGCTGAAGTATGCGGATGTCACGTTAGCAGAGACAATCGCAGTAACATATTTCAGGTCATACTGAGATACATCAGCTTCAATTTGGATGCTACCTGGTGGTTGCAGTTCAGCTATTCTTGATGTCCACATAACTGCATGTTGCATAGCGTGATTGGTGTAGAATTGTTCATTGTCATATACGGCAATTAGCGTGTTATTTGCACCACTAACCCCGCGAAACATAATCTTTTCTGAATCGAATAACTCAGGAAATTTCGGTCTATGGAAATAATCCCTCTTCGAGTCATAATCCATCCATAGCCCTCGCCATTCAATCTCATATCTACTCAAATCATCACCGCCTACATAGCGTTTGTATTCACCAGTGGAATTCTCAATATGCACAACATCATCTTTGGTGAATTTGATTGGACTACCTTTGCGGCTATGTGCAACAACTCCTGGATTGACAGCGCATAGAGTCCCTAGTTTGATAGCGGCATTTTCGATCTTTTCTCGGATTACTAGGTGTTCCTGAGTAACATCTGTACGAAAAGTTGAGTTTTCAAAGGTTTGAAACGTAGTTTGAGGTAGCGTGGTAACTTCTACAAACTGACCATTTTCAAATCTCTTAATACTGACCGAGTTATCATTTTCATGGAGTGTACCAGCTCTAAAAATAGTATATTGCCTTGAGACCTCATCAAAGACAAGATGTTCACCGAAGGATACAAGGTCGAACAGTCGGCAGTGGTCTATGATGAAATTCCTTATACCTGTAGCATATTTTTCAGTAGTCAGGGGAGATGGCACAATAAAACTGGTGGAACCTATGGGGTTGTTAAGGGTAATTCCCTTGTACATGAATAAGATGTACAAGTCCCAATGTCCAGTACTCACAACAGGATAAATTTGTGCCAATTGGTCAGGAAGTTGCTCATCACCTTCTGTAAGTTGCCAATTTGATACATACGGCGGATTGCCCACAACCGCATCAAAACCGCCGTCCTTCTTCAATTGCACATCCTGTCCACCGGGTTTGCTCGGCGCAAAGAACACTTCAGGGAATTCCAGTTCCCAGTGGAAGAAGCGTTTGGCTTCGGCGGCGTTCAGCGCGGTTTTTGCGATCAGTCCAGCCTTCATGTAATCGTCAGCAGGCAGGCGGTTTTCTGGCTTGCGCGGATCTTCCAGCCATGCCTGTGTGTCATTGCGTTGCAAGAAATCAATCGTTATATCTGTCCCCTGATTGCCACGCTTGCCTGCAATCGGCGCATTGCCAAACCAGCGTGAGGTATAAACATCCAACACACGCTTATAAGGTGCAAGGTGGTCACGCGCATCACGATATGCCTTTGCGCTCTTGCGTGTCTGCTCAATCGTGTTATCACTCAGGTAGCTCACCTGTCGCATGAGGTCAGTAGCCAGCATCACGCCTGCGAATTTGTTCTGGCTGAACAAGGTTTGCTGACCTTTGAGGGCTTCCTGTACCTCTGCCACTCGCGCCCCGATTAAACTGTTGCCGTGTTTCAGGTGATGGTCAAGGAAGCTCAAGGGTGCGCCCAGTGTGAAGGCATCCAGCCACAATGAGACTTTCGCCAGTTCCACTGCCATCTGATTGAGGTCAACGCCATAAATACAGCGTTTGAGTACGGCACGTTTCAGCAGGCTCACACGGGTCAGGCGATCCGAGTCAATGCTGACGTGCTGGCGTTCCATATCATCAAGGATGTCCTGCCGCGTCTGGTCGATGAAATTCCAGACGGGATTTTCCGTCCAGCCATTGAGGAAGTCAATCAGGCGGTTGCTGGTGTAATCGACCACTTCCACGAGGAAATGTCCGCTACCCATCGCAGGGTCAAGCACACGCACATTCAGGCAGTCATCGACGAGATTCTGCATTTCGGGATTGTTCCAGTAAACGGCAGGGCTTTCTTCTTTGCCGCTGGATTTACGCCGCGCTTCAACCAATTTGGCATAATCCCGATAACCTTTTTGGGCATCACGTAGGCGCGATTCCAGTTCAGCAAATTTGCGATCCAGCACCGGACCCACTGTATGGCGCACGATATACTTGACGATGTAATCAGGCGTGTAGTAAGAGCCTGTTGCCTTGCGCTCCTGCTTGTCATTTTCGAGGTAGACTTCGCCCTTTGCAAGCGTCGCCAGTGGTTTCTTCACCTTTTTGGCAGGCTGATAAACCTCTTTGCCTTTTTCTTTGGTCACGGCAAGCGCTTCGCTGGCAATTTTCAGCTTAAATTCGAGCAAGCCTTCATAAATACTGCCTAACTGCCGCACACCGAGCGATTTGAAGTCGATAAAAGCCAGTGCTTGTGTTTTGGTGTCGATGTCACGGGTCAGACGATCCAAACCCAGTGCTAAAAATCGGTCAGGGATGCCGTAGCTGGCGAGGAATTTCCCGCTATCCGTCTCTTGACTGAACAATCCGCCGTTGTAGGTCGGCATGTTCAACTCATCCGAGCCTTCATCAATCACGGTGAAGAGTT
>JBBSPQ010000247.1:0-4811 GCA_038258585.1 Pseudomonadales bacterium | reverse complement strand
CCGGGAAAGTTCTACCCGCTTGCCTTGCTGCCATGGTTTCACGCTTCACTTCCGGGTCAATCCAGAACTGAAACAACTCATAAGAATAGGTCGTGTACTTGTAGCTAAAACCATCGGGCCAATTTACCCAACGCCAGTAGGCGCTGCGGTAGAAATCCTGCACAAAGCCCGGCGAAAACGACGCATATTCAAAGTGACGTTGCTGAATCATATGCGACAGTTCAATCATGCGTTCTTTGTCATCGGAGTGGTCGTATTCGTCTATCCATCCATCGAGTTCGAGATCAGCAACTTCTTGCAGATTATTGGTTTGTGCTTTTGGTTTGCGATCAGGGTTGACGCTGCCGTCTTCCAGGAAAGCCTGATCATAGGCATTTTCAGAGTGTAAATATTCCCAGTAGCGCGGGTACATTGAGTTGCTGGGGCTGAAGCTGACAACGTAAATATCAAACTGTTTTTCCTGTGCTTTCCTGAAACCGGCAGCACCGTCCAGAATTTCAATACGAAGTTCCAGACCTGCCTTGATGGCTTCTTCCTTGAGAATAGTGAAAATGTCGGCGTAGCGGTCGTAATGTGTCGTCAGCGTAAAAGCAAGCCGTTCACCCTGCTCGTTCATGAGAATGCCATCCGGTCCTCTGCGGGTAAAGCCGGCATTTGAAAAGTGCTCCTGAGCCTTCTGCAGATCAAACGGTCGTGCTTCAATAGTGGTGTCAGTGAAGTCAGGATATCCATCTTGCATGGTGCTCAGGCGACCCATATCACCACGAAAATAATTACTGATCACCAGATCCCAATTGGCCGCGTACTGAATGCCAAGGCGCACTTCTACGTTGTCAAGCAGGTGCCGTGAGGAATTCATCCACAGCCCCCAATTACTGCGCGGACCACCATTGTAGAAAGTGGCCTTGTGTATATAACCGTTCGCAATGTCCGGCTCAGTATCGGGCAGATTGTCATACCACATCTCTGCAGTCGGAACTTCCATCATATCCAGATCGCCCCGGCGGAATGCCTCGAAGCGCTTGGGTGCATCACGGATGACGGTTAGGTTTATGGTGTCGACATTGAACAAGTTGTGCCAGTATTTATTGTCCTTTGCCCACCAATTCGGGTCGCGGCGCAAAATAATGCGCACGCCCATATCGACATCTTCTTCGGCAATACTATAAGCGCCGGCGTGTGGTTCGTAGCGCCACTGGTAACGCTCCGGGAAATCGGGTCCGAACTCTTTGTAGAAATGCTGCGGAGTTGGATTCACATACAGAACGAAATCCGCCATGTCGGGTTTGGCCGTGGGCACCGTTAAGGAGAAAGTCAGGTCGTCGTACTTGGTAATATTGGTGTACTGTTCCTGATAGAAGTTGGTAGTAAATGGGGCTTGCGCATAATCGTTGAGAAAAAAATAAAACGAAAATAACTGATCGTCGGCCGTGATAGGCTCACCGTCCGACCAACGTGCCTCAGGATTGATCTTCACATAAACAGTCTTGTTTTCTGTATCGATGGCCCAGCTTTCAGCAATGCCCGGAATGTAGCCACCACCATTTGGGTGAGGTAACGCATAGGTCAAGGCATAGTAACCACTAATCCAGGAACGAGAAGAAAAGTTAGAATCCGGTCCTATCGTGCGTAAGGTTGGCGGAAAATCTTCGATGGGGAAATTAAGTGTTCCGCCTTTTTTGGCATCAGGAGAACCAATATCGGGAAGATCCATCCCATCTTCCCAGACCAGATCAGCGGGAATGTCGGCAGGCGTGGCAAAGGTAAACAGATCGGGATGAGCTGCATAGAAGTCCTGCACTTCCTGAGTATTGTCCAGCATCTCGCCATTGTCCGCGGTGTCCGATCCACCGCCACAGGCGCTCAACAACAGAGCTGCCGTTAATACAAAAAGACTCTTCAGGCCAAAGCTCGTTTTCATTACAGAATCTCCAGACAGATACATTCAGAAATTTATTTATAAACAGTGAATTTCTTGGGGTCATAAGACTCTCGAATGGCCTCGCCAACGAAAGTCACCAGCGTCAACAACACCACGAGCGTACCAAATGCGGACATGACTATCCACGGAGCGGTCCGCAACGTCTGCGTCCCCTGTTTTAGCAATTCGCCAAGGCTCGGCGTGGGTGGAGGCAGACCAAAACCTAAGAAATCCAGCGCTGTAATCGCTGAAATTGCAGAGACTATGGTGAATGGCATGAAGGTGACGAGGGTAGAAAGGACGTTGGGCAGAATGTGGCGGAAGACGATGCGGGTATTGGAGGCGCCGAGGACACGGGCGGCGGCGACGTAATCACGGGATTTTTCCTTATAGGTTTCCGTCCGCATGTAATACGTCATCGACGTCCATGAGAACAAAACCATCACACCCAATAAAATCAATATTCGCGAGAAGATAGTAAAGGCGTCGGGTATCACTGAGAACACAATGATTACCATGTAGAGAAAAGGCACATTGCTCCATATCTCTATCACTCGCTGACTGAGAATATCGAAGGTGCCACCCAAATAACCCATCGCACATCCTACAGCCACACCGATGAGATACACAGCGACCATAAAACCAATAGCAAAGACCAACGCAATGCGAGTGCCGAAGAAGAGACGTGCAAGAATATCCCGGCTCGTGGTGTCAGTCCCCAGATAATGTTCTTTGGCTGCATCTGGTGGTTCCGGGCGGAATATACCGGTGGAAGCATCGTTCTCAAAAGGGCTGTACGGAATAATGGGCATCCACACCCAATTGTCTGAGTCCGATTTCTCAAATTGTTGCTGGAGGTTTCGGTAGTTGGTTTCGTAGGGATAGTCCAGACCGAAGTCGGTTCCTGGATGAAAAGCACTGTAGGTAGGGAAGAACAATTGGCCTTCGTAGCTGACCACGACCGCACGGTTGTTGATGAGCATCTCGCCGATCAGGCTGAGAAAAAGAAATACTGCAAGAATGATGAAGCTGTAGTAACCGCGTTTGATCTGGCGAAAGCGCCGCAGTTTTTTAATGGTTTGAGGATTGAAGCTAATTCCCATGAGTCGGCCCTAGCTAAAACGAATGCGCGGATCGACCAGCGCGACGAGAATATCAGACAGAATATTGCCAATCAGAAGCAATATGCTGGCAAGAAAAACAACACCCATCACCACCGGGTAGTCGCGATCCACAATCGACGTGAGTCCCAATAAGCCAAAACCATTGATGTCGAAAATGGTTTCGATCAGGAATGAACCGGACACCAGCAACGTAATGTTTTGACCGAACGTTGTGGCGATCGGGATCATGGAGTTACGCAAGGCGTGGCCCGTCACCGCTTTTCTGAACGAGACGCCTTTGGCAATGGCTGTACGAATATAGTCGGACGCAAGATTGTCCATCAGATGATTTTTGAGCAGCAACGTGACCAACGCGAAACTCCCCATCATGTAGCAAATGAGCGGAAGCGCCGAATGTGAAATCAGATCCTTGATCTGTCCCCACAGCGTCAAATCGTCAAACTGCAGGCTCACAAATCCGCCCATAGGAAACCATTCCAAACGCACGGAAAAATACAGCAGCAGCAAGGAGCCCAACGCATAACCGGGCACCGCATAACCAATGAAGATAAGAATGGAGCTGATGTTATCGACGGCGGTGCGATGCTTGATCGCTTTCAACACTCCTAAGGGGATACAAATGAGATAGGTGAGCACCAGTGTCACCAGGCCGTAGTAGAGGGACACCGGGAACCGACTGGCCATGACGTCCCATACTGGCTGATTGTAGCGATAGGAAGTACCAAGATCTCCGGTAACGACTTTCCCGACCCAGTCCACATAGCTCTGAATAACGGGTTTGTCGAAACCGTAGTACTCACGCAGACGATCGAGCTGCGCCTCGGATAGCGCCATGTTCTGCCCTGCCGCGACTCCTCTGCCACCGCCTGCGCCCAACTGGGCCTCCATGATCGCCCGCTCAATTGGCCCTCCTGGAACCAGACGGGTTATGATAAATACAATCACGGTGATACCGATAAGCGTTGGCGGAATCAGTAATAGTCGGCGGATAAAGTAATCACGCATTCAGTTCTTCTTGGCCTTTCTGGTGAAGAATAAGTTGTCAATCTGTTGTCATTTTTACGATTCGTTGGGTAGCGCGAAGCATAAGGTAGAAAGTGCCACGTTGTCTGTGCATTCGTCAATCAGTCTTACAACAAAGCAAAAATTGATTAGCTTTCAACAACTTTGTCCATTCCCCGCAAAACCAGCAAATCTCAATACTGGGCTGAGCATACCCGGTTTTACAAGTAGAACGAAGAATATTCATTTTTGTTGCGAGACGGGGGTCGGCAGCAGACGGTCACGAATGCGTAATGAAACTGCCCTTGGGGTGTCACACCGATGCGGCAATATGCGTGCAAGTCAGGTTTTGCAGAAGTTACATACTCCTCCTCTCCGCTTCATCAGAACTGACTTTTGCGAAAGAGGTTTACTCTCTTTAACGGCAGGCCCAAAAGGCCTGCCTTTTTTTTAATACAGATGGCAGGCTACCAGTCGCCCGTCAGCCGGGACCGGTTTCAGCAAAGGTGTATTCTGCCTGCATACATCCATTACCTTCGGACAGCGACTGGCAAATCGGCATCCTTCCGGGACGTTGACGGGAGAAGGTATCTCCCCTTTGATGGTTGTGGACAATCTGTCCCGTTCGCTATTAGGATCGGGCTCCGGGTTGGATGCAATCAGAATTTGGGTATAGGGGTGCAGAGGATTGAAATAAACGTCGTTGACCGGGCCGAGTTCAACCAAGGAACCCAAGTACATCACGGCCATACGATCGCTGACAT
>JBBSPQ010000246.1:0-4816 GCA_038258585.1 Pseudomonadales bacterium | reverse complement strand
CGGACTTTCGACGGGCGTCGCGCCAATCCCACCGGCACGCTGTTGGCGCTGCGCAAGTATCCTGTGGTGATAGGACTGATCTCGGCTAATTTTCTGTTCATGATGGGGCATCATGTTTTGCCCAGCACTTGGGCATTTTACACAATCGAGAAGTTTCAGTGGGGGGAACAGGAGGTGGGCTATTCGCTCGCTTTCGTTGGTATGCTGATGGTGTTTACACAGGCTGTTCTCTTGCGCCGGGTGTTGCCGGTGATCGGCCAGTACAAGGCTGCGTTTCTGGGGTTCTGCTTCTGCATTTTTTCTTTCCTTGGCTACGCCTTCGCCAGCAGCGGTTGGATGCTCTATGCATTCATGATTCCCGGCGCGTTGCAGGGATTCGTGATGCCGTCGATCAACGGCATCATGTCGGCGCAAGTTCCCGCGAACGGTCAGGGAGAATTGCAAGGAGGAGTGGCGAGTATGTCCAGCCTGACATCAATTCTGAGCCCGCCTCTGATGACCGGTGTGTTTGCGATGTTTAGTGCGGATACAGCGCCGGTTTATTTTCCCGGCGCAGCGTTCGCATTGGCGGCACTGTTTACGGCAGGCAGTCTGTTGATGTTTGTGCGGACCGCGAGAAGTCATCGCTCCTAGCTCGCATGTCTCGGCGAAGATTCAGCGGCCCGGCCGAAACTAGAACAGTTGCTCCATGCGCTCGGATGGCACTGGTTGTCCATTGCTTATTTGGGCGCGAAACGGAATTGCGCAAGCGCTTCTGTCGAAGCCTGAAAATAGTCATCGGGGTTGTCGATTTCAGTCGTCACTAGTTGAGGTTCTCTCGCCTATCCTGTTTCTCAAAAGACTGTGTTGTGGTGCCCGGTTTATTACAGCGGTAGAAAACCGGCAAGGGAGTTCGGATTGCGCGGGCACAAGACAAGCCTTATGGATTTGGCTACACTCCCAGCGGCCTATTTGCCGAGGCCAACTGCGGGAAGATCTGCGAGAGCGCAGTTATTACAAGAAGTTATAACAAGAAGTTACTACAACAAGAAGAGGTTATTTATGCACAGGTTTTCTTTTTCCGGCATTGCTGCCGCATGCACTTTACTGGCTTGCATCACGACGTCGCAGGCAGCTGAACTCAAGCTCGTCAGATTCGGACCGGCGGGCGCCGAAAAGCCAGGTCTAGTTGACGGGCAAGGGCAGATTCATGATCTTTCCGGCCACATCGACGACATCACTCCGGATGTACTGTCCGATGAAAGTCTGGATCGCATTGCTGCCATTCCTCTCAACCAACTGCCAGTAGTGCAGGGCGAGCCACGCTTGGGAGTGCCTCTGACAGGAATCAGCAAGATTGTCGCGGTAGGTTTCAACTACGTGAATCATGCCGCGGAAATGGCCGTGGAACTGCCGACAGAGCCGTTGATATTCATGAAGGCGATCTCCTCCCTGAGCGGGCCTTTTGATGGCGTGATTCGCCCTCGTGGCGGTGACAAGCTCGATTATGAATCCGAGCTAGTGATTGTCATTGGCAAGAAGGCGCAGTATGTTGACGAAGCCGACGTGTTCGAATATATCGCCGGCTATGCGGTGGGGCACGATGTGTCCGAGCGGGCATTCCAGCGTGAGCGCGGCGGTCAGTTCACCAAGGGCAAGAGTGCGGATACCTTCGCTCCCGTGGGTCCGTGGCTGGTGACGCGCGACAACATCAAGGATGTACAAAACCTTGCCATATGGTCTGAAGTGAACGGACAGAAACGACAGCAAGGTACCACTGCCGACATGGTGTTTGGCGTCGCGCAGATCGTCAGTCATATCAGCCAGTTCATGACGTTGAATCCGGGCGACCTGATTTTCACTGGAACGCCAGCTGGCGTGGGTGACGGCATGGTGCCACCTGTCTACCTTAAGCCAGGCGATGTCGTGCGGCTGGGAATAGAAGGTCTGGACGAGCAGCAGCAGACGATTCTACCTTCCCCGTAAGCAGATGACAGGCCATTACAAAATGTCACAAAATCAGGATAACTGTTTGTTTTTATTTGATTAAAACATGTGCATACTCCGGCCCCGTTTTAATACAAAAATGACAATATCCGCGGCGCCGATTCTCCATCGGCGCTGAATCCTATCTAGGCCCTGGAGTTATCTATGAGTTTTCGTTTAATCAGCACGGGACTGCGTGCGGCGCTACCGCGCGTCCCTGCAAAGACCCTTGCTGCCGCAGCATTATTGCTTGCCAGTGCGGTTTCCGCTCAGGAGCCAGTGACCGACAGCGAGTCTACGGTCAGGTATCCCGCTTCTTTTTTTGCTCAATACGAACCCTTTTCAGTCAATGACATGCTCAATCGCATTCCTGGCATCACGCTGGCGATGAATGGTGGTGCAGGGGCTGGCGGTCCAGGCAGTTCCGGCGGATCAAACAGACGCGGTCTCGGCGCCGGTGGCGATCAAGTGCTAATCAATGGCCGCCGCATCGCCGGCAAGGAAAATGAAGGCAGCTCGCAATTGAGCCGCATTCCTGCCAATCAGGTTCAGTACATCGAAATTATTCGTGGCACCTCCGGTGATCTGGATGTTCGCGGTGGCGCTCAGGTGATCAATATTGTGTTGCTGGAAGCAGAATCGCGTTCCAGTGTTGCCGCAGAAGTTAACGTGGATCACTACCATGACGGTACTTACGATCCGGGTGGCTCGTTGTCATACAGCGGTCAGACTGGTGCATTCAATTATCTGTTGAGCATTGCTGCCGAGCCGCGCTACGAATTCCGCGACGGTTTTGAAACCAGTATTTTGCCCGATGGAACGCCGAACGATGTGGTGATTCGTCAGGAATATCGTGATCAGACGACCAAGACCTTGAGTTCCAATTTTGGTTACGACCTGACGCTGAATGACCGTATCAACTTTAACGCCCAACTCTCAGAAGCTGATCCTCCCGGAACGGCCGATCGTATCATCACTGATTTGACGGCTAACCCAAACACAGTGACGGTCGAATACGACGACATCCCTGCGACGTCAGATTCGTGGGAAGTGGGTGGTGATTACGAGCATACCTTTGTCAGTGGCAGCCGTTTCAAGACCCTGTTCATCGTCAACGAAGCCGATAGCGAAAGCACCCGTGAAGCTTACAGCGTGCAGGGCGCTACCAATGCCAAGTATCTGCATCTCGCCAACCAAAGCCTGACCAAGGAGCGCATTGTACGTTCCAGCTACTCTTTCGGTCTGAACGATACTCAGGATCTGGAATTCGGGGTGGAGCGTGCACAAACAATTCTGGATGCCCAATTGCAGTTGGGCGTGCGTCCAAACATTGGCGGCGCCGGCTTTGGCGGATTGACTCCGTCAAGCAACACGGATGCAACAGTGGAGGAGATTCGCTACGAGAGTTTCATTGTGCACAACTGGCAGTTCAACAGCCGCATGTCGCTGGAAAGCACATTGTTGTTCGAAAACTCCACTATTGAGCAGAGCGGAGACGTCAGCAACAAGCGCGACTTCGAATTCATTCGCCCAAAAGTGGATTACCGTTTCGACATTACGCCGGCCATCCAACTGAGAGCCTCTATCGAGAAAGACGTGGCTCAGTTGAGCTTTTCGGACTTCACTTCCAGCACGGCCAGTGGCGATGACGATCAGAACGCTCTGGCGGGAAACCCGGACTTGCGTCAGGAACAATCCTTGCGTTACGAGATGAACCTTGAGTACCGTCTGCCAAATGATGGCGGTGTGTTGAGCGCTCGTGCGTTCTATCACGATCTTGAAGACGTAATTGACCGCATAGACGTTTCGACGCCAACCACTATTCAATCGGCTAACGGCAATATCGGAGACGGTGAACGTTATGGTTTGAACTTGGATGCGAGTCTGCGTCTTGGTTTCCTGGGTGCGCCAGAGATGTTGCTGACATCTGCTGTGCAACTGGAAGACTCAAAGGTGACTGACCCCTTCCTGGGCATTGAGCGCAGATTGCGCCAATCTGGTCGTGGCAGTTACAGACTGGGCTTCCGTCATGACATTCCTTCGCTGACCTTGAACTACGGCTTCAACTACAGCCATGGCATCTCTGGCAATAATAAGGTGTATGACATTGATAAGATTGAAGATTATAATTCTGGTGACAACTTGACAATTTTCGTGGAGACAGTGGGTTTTGCCGGCTTCACCTATCGATTCGAGTCGATGAATACGCTGGAGGGCAAACGTTGTCGTGATCGTTACCGCTACACAGGCGGCACCATTGCCACGGGTAATCTAGTCGAGATCGAAGATTCTTGCAGCAACACCGGCCTCAAACTAGCGCTGAAGATTCGCGGCACGTTTTAACAGGCGGTCGTAAAGGGAGCTTGCTCTTACAGTCGTAAGCGCAATCTGCCACAATTCAATGCCCGCCCTCGAAATCGAGGGCGGGCATTTTTATTTGTCTGGAGCGAGTGCATGGCCGAGATTGGCAAAACGAATACGTTGACGGTCAGCAAGCAGGTGGCGTTTGGTGTCTATCTTGACGGTGGTCCGTTGGGAGAGATTCTGTTGCCGCGTCTTGAGGTGCCAGCGCAGTGTTCTATTGGCGACACTCTAGAGGTTTTCCTCTATATGGACTCCGAGGACCGTCCTATCGCGACGACTCGTCGACCTAGAGCTCAGCTTGGACAATGTGTTTCCCTTCGAGTGGCGCAAGTGAATCACGCAGGTGCATTTCTCGACTGGGGCCTGCCCAAAGACCTGCTAGCTCCCTTTGCCGAGCAACGTGTGCCCATGCGAGAAGAGAGTTCTTATGTCGTCTATGTCTATTTTGACAAACCGAGTGGACGTCTGGCGGCATCGTCGCGTTTGG
>JBBSPQ010000245.1:0-4818 GCA_038258585.1 Pseudomonadales bacterium | reverse complement strand
TCTTCGATTTCCGTCAGTTCACTCTGCAACTGATGGAAATTAGTGTCTGCCTTCAGCTCGGGGTAATCTTCGGCGAGCACAATCAATCTATGTACGCCTCTTGCCATTTCCTCTTCCAGTCGTGCCTTCTCAGGCAGATGGGCCGCAGCCTCGCTGCGGACTCGCAATTCGGTGACGGCCTCCATCGTGGCCTTCTCATAGGAGGAATAGGCTGTGACCGTGGCGACCAACTGCGGCACAAGATCGTGTCGACGCATCAACTGTACATCAATATCACTCCAGGCAGCCTGCACCTGATTGCGATCCTGTACCAAACGGTTATATATCCAGATTGATGGTATCAGTACGATAACCGCGATGATTAGCAGCTCAAGCATGTTGTCCTCCGGTTAGTGGAACAAACATCGTGGTGCGGTGGTTCGAGTTTGGCGTCAATTCGTTCGCCAGCGGGATGGCTCCCACACCCACACCCACACCTAGAGAGGGTAGCGCAGATCGCGAAGTCGAGCTATCAGCTCTTCGGCGTCAATGTCGTGCTCGCGGCTAAGCGTATCGACGTAAAGAATTTCACTGAGATTCGGACCACAAGCGTGCCAGCGTCGAATAAATCGCGCATTGCTCGTCCCTGCAAACACGGTAAAGGTACGCACACCCAACGCAGCACCGATATGCTGACAAGCCGAGTCGTATCCTATAAATTCTTCACTGTGCGCAATCAAGGCGGCTATCTCTCCGACACTGCACTCAACACCAACAAGTCTGGCGTCTGGATCGGCCGTCCCAAGATCGACGAAAGCCAACGTGTTTGTCCTGATGCCCGCCTCACGCGCAGCCTTCAACACTATTTCGCTGCGTCCTAGTTCCTCTTCCCCAAACCCCATATCAAGTAACACAATTACTTCCGGGTCCCGCAACAGACTCACCACCATTCGGGACTCGAAGTCACCGGGAACTCGCTTGCGCATATTCCCTCCGACACCAAAATTAAGTGTAATGAATTTGTGATTGCCCACTGGATCCAAACGTTGACGCAGCTCCCTCGCAGCCTTCAGCAAAGACTCGTGAACATGCACGGAAGGGTAAGCAAATTCACTTTTGCCGAGGATGTTATCGAGCCAGGCATTAGTCAATTCAGAGATGGAGCCCTTCGCGGGATAACCTTGCTTTCCCCTGCTGTTGAAGAACCTGTAGTTTCTGTCGGGCACCAGAGGCAAAACACCCAACTGGGTGAGCCGCGAATCCGGATCAAGAACCAGATACTCGTTTTGCTCGAGTCCAACCAACTCACATCGCACATCACGCAGAAGATCCAGCCAGACACTGAAGCGTTCCACTAGCCCACCATGCCGGGCGTAATGGAGCTCATGAATGCGGATGCCGGACTCAGGGCAGAATATCTGGCGAAGTTTAATGTTGCCAACCACCACTATCTCGGCGGACGGAAAGGACTGTATCATCCGCTGACAGATGACGCTGGTCACTGCGACATCAGCACCAATCGTCACGCGGGACAGAATCAGAATTTTCTTTGGCTGAAGGTCGCCGGGAAGCGGGGCATCAGGACTTAAACGCATCGATTCTATGCGCTGATACAGTTGCTCATCGGTGTGCAGATGGAACGAGTTCAATCCTTCATTCAACGCCCTGCCGGAAGGCAGTCTACGCAGAATACCCGACACCTGGCATATCAAACGGTTATAGGTTTTCGTCTGCGGCTCCGCAAAATCGTCGCAGAGTCTTTCCACAATTAGCGAGAAAAATGTTTTTGCTGCAATCTGATTCAGCAGCGGATCATCGAACACGGTTGCCATGTCGCAGATCATTTCAACATAAGACTCGTTGTATTCATCACTATAAAAATAACGGTCGACAAAACTCGATGCTATGCGGTGGGCAAGGGATTTGAGCGCAATCGAGTTGGGGTCGAGCTTGAGAAGCTCCCATTTTTCACGGTAGAAAACAGGCTTCATTCAACACTCCCTACATGGCATCGCGCAAGAATCATCTCGACTTCAATCATCACCATTTCCGGCGTTATTTCCCGCATACAGGCGTGGTGACCGAGCGGACACACTTTCTTGTGACAGGGAACACAGGGCAGGTCACGTTGCAGCACACTCGTATTCTCCAGATTGATTGCAGTATAGAGGGCGTTAGTGGGTCCCATGAGAACAATGTGAGGTACATCGAAGGCTACCGCATAGTGGCGCGGGCCGGTGTCATTTGTAATAAGTAGGTTACAGCGTTTGATGAGTGGTTTCAGATCCGCCAGATCGACTCGCGCGTCAGCTGTGTTGATAATGCGAGCGTTACTCGCGGCAACGATTTTCTGTGCGATCGTCTCTTCTCCAGGCCCGACCAAGAGAAGAATTCGGCACTGCAACGATTCCTGAAGTAACTCCGCAAGGCGAGAGAAATATTCTGCTGGCCAACATTTCGAGGAGCCAAAACTCGCTCCGGGATTTAACCCAATCACAAGCTGGTCATCGTCAACTCCCCATTCTGCCAGACGTGCCAATCCTCTCTTGTTAAGCAAATCAGACACGAATAACTTGCTACGCGGTTGTGATGGCAGGGTCAAACCAAGATAACGGCACAACTCCAGATAGTACGCCTGCATCGGCAAGGGTTTATATCTGCCTCCCTCGCGCTGAGGGTTCGGGCCACCCGCGAGAAAATACTTCCGCAGATTGCGACGATAGCCATAAATATTGGGAACGCCGGCAAATTTAAAACTGAGAAAAGAGTGAGTGGTGTTGGTCAGCAACAGACCGATATCGGGCTGCAGCGGCTTAAGATCGGCGCGCAACTGTTTCAAACCAGCAAGGTTTTTATCCTGACAGGGAACGACGTGATCGAACCAGGGACTGTCCTGCAATATCCCGCAAGAGTAGGGACGCACGCAGGCTGTGATTACCGCATCGGGAAAGTTTTGTCGCAGGCATTCGAACACCGGCGTCGCCATGACAATGTCGCCAACCCAATTGGGACAGCGAACAACGATGCTCTTAACCGCTTTTAACGAGGGCAGCATAGCTGTGACGAAACCCGCCCCTAACTCTGGTCAAGGGTGTAGGTAATCGCTTCGGTCTTGAGACCTGCCGCCATTTGCTCGCGTTCCTGCTTAATATAGTCGGATCGCACACCCATCACATTCGAGTAGCGGATGGTGTAGTGAATCATGTCTCGTGCCATTAATTCCTCAGACAGATCACGATCATAAGCGACCAGATCGTTGCACTCGCGCAGCCAAGTGTCTTTGTCCATCGCCTCTACCTTGTCTACCAGATTGCGATAGATTGGCGCACATTCCCAATCAGCTTCGGCGTTAACATACCAGTTGCAGAGCTTGGCGAGTTTATCCAGAAACAGGTCGTGATCTTCCCCAAAATTGAGACACGAACCATCGAAGTAATTGCCTTTACCCGCCATCTTGGACTCGTCGATCAAGGGCTTTGCAATCTCGTAGCCTGCTGTTCCTTTGAATGGGAAGAACAGTGCCCAACGGAAACGCCCCATCTTGACCTTGGCGCAAAGGCGAATAGTTTCCATGATCTCATCACGGCCCTCGTATGGCAGGCCGATCATGACAAAGGCAGAGCTATGCAGGTCGTGCGCATGAGCAGCATAGAAAGAGCGTTCAATCTGCTCGTTCTTCATGTAACGCTTCAGTACTTCGCGACGAATTCTTGGCGAACCGCTTTCCAGACCGAACTTGACGATGATGCAACCCGCATCTTTCAGCGCCTTGGCCGCAACTTCCTCAAAGCAGTTCACATGACCGTTGACCACGAAAGGAATATTGACCTTGTGCTTCTTGTACGCTTCGCAGAATTCCAGCACGTACTCTGTGTTCAGGGTAAACAGATCGTCGTCGAAGATGAACGTGTTGATCTCGGGATTCTCTTTCACCAGCTTTTTCAGATCGTCCATCATGACGTCGATAGGGAAATGACGCAGAAAATCCTTCACGTTTCGAGCAGCGCCATCTTCGATGTACTGGTCGACAATTTCAATATTGAAACAATAGGTGCATTTGTAGGGACAACCGCGAGAGGTCAGAATCCCCATCCACCCTCGCGTCTCCCTCATGACGGCTTTCATGTCGAAGACGTTGTAGTCCAGTGGAGGAAGTTTGCTCAGATCAGGAAAGGGCGCGACTTTGTTGACCACAGGCACTTCGCCAACCCAGGAGCGGAAGTTGGCGAGACTGTGTGGCTGATCGCCCTTCTCCAGTGAATTCATCAATTCCAGCAACGCCCAATCACCCTCTCCGACACAGGTGTACTCGAACAGTTTGGATTTATGCACCTCATCGGGAACCATGGTGACGTGCACTCCGCCAATCACTTGCACCATATCCGGCAATGCGGCACGAATTGCCTTACTCTGCTCAACCACCCAATCGTATTGCTGCGACATGACAGAGAACCCGACCAAGCCCGGTTTCGTTTCCTTGATGTAGGCGATGATCTCCTCACTGCTGGGGACGGGACAACGTTTCTCGGAAACATGCATGAGATCCATCACATGGCCGTTGGCATGCAGAACGCCGGCGAGAGAGGCGATGCCGTGATTGGTACCAAGCGGTGCGTCGATCTGGGGGTATATCATCAGTATTTTCATTGTTCTGATTCGCCCTTTGTTTCATCTACGGATGCGAGAGGATGTTAGTGAGTTGTTACTATGGCGGGCCTTGGGTTGCATTAAGATGTCCGAAGCATAAAATCTATCGCCGGAGATGTCTATCTTCCTCTCCAAGCAACCAAGACAACCCAAACCATTAGGACGCCGAAATGAAACAGATTGATTGGAACG
>JBBSPQ010000244.1:0-4818 GCA_038258585.1 Pseudomonadales bacterium | reverse complement strand
CGTTGCGGTGCTGAAGACCTCGCCATTGTGCGGCACGAATGCGAAGCTGATTTGCTCGGGGACCGGGAATGCGGCTCTCATTCGGTCGAGTTGTTCCAGATAGGGGTCGTTGCGGGTCATCAGCACCGACAGGGAAGTATCGAACTGCGCGCGCGGGATACCGATGGCTAGCACGAAGGTGACGAGCAGGCTGGCGACGAGCAGCAGGTGCCGTCGGTGTATCAGGAGCGCTGCCAGTGTTGCCATGGTTCCGAAAACCCAGGATGCGGTAAAAGGCGCTCAGTGTGACACTTTTCCGAGACGTGCGGGAGTCTGCTTGGCAAGTGATGTGCCGAAGCCTTATCGATTCCGCGACTTGATTGTCAGATTTCAAGGCGGGGATCGGTTCGGCGAATTTTCGTTTTGGCAACTGATGAATACGCCTAATTGCCTAACTAGCTGATTTACAAGGTTGAAAAAGACTGTACTAGAATTTGGTGGCAATGCTAATCTTTCTTCGCTTCTCTTCTATAAACTGAATTTTCCGAATAGCGTCCTCAATGGGTCGGAGTAATTGAAATGGCATTTTATGATCGGATTAGACGAGCGGTTTGCGAACAGCGCGGATTTTTCTCTCGCCTGTGTTTCACACCAGTGTTGTTCTGTTTCGTCACATTGGCTCAAGCTCAAAATTTGCCATCGATCGCCGAGAAAGTGGAGAGCGCGAGCCGAATGGAAGGCTATTTCAATCTCTACTGGGAAGAATCGAGCGGCAAGATGTATTGGGAGATCGATAAGCTCGACACAGAATTTCTTTACGCGATATCAATGGCTTCCGGCTTGGGCTCCAATCCCGTAGGCATTGATCGAGGTCAACTGGGTGGCACTTATGTGCTGGAAGCAAAGCGTGTTGGGCCGAGAGTATTATTAATTGAACCCAATTATCGATTTCAGGCCATCAGCGATAGCTCCTTGGAACGCCAGGCAGTGAAGGATGCATTTGCACCGTCCGTACTCTGGGGTTTCGATATCATCGCCACTACCGGAAATAGTGTGCTTGTCGATGCGACGGATTTCTTCTTGAGGGACGCACGCGACGTAATCGGCAATGTCGCAGCGCGCAATCAAGGTACGTATACACTGGACAAAAGTCGCAGTGCTTTCTATCTAGAGAACACGAAAACTTTTCCCGAGAACGACGAGATTGAGGTGATGCTGACATTCGCCAGCAGGAACCCCGGAAATCTAGTGAACCAAGTGGCAGCCTCCGGCGAATCAGTAACCCTTCGACAACACCACTCCTTGGTAAAACTCCCCGATAACAATTTCAAGACCCGTTTGGCAGATCCCCGAATTGGTACGAATGGCCCCACTATACAAAATTACGGTGCAGCGATCGGAAATGACATGCAGGTTCGCCTGGCCGCTCGACATCGATTAGAAAAGCGCGACCCGACTGCGGCGCGTTCGGAAGCGGTCGAGCCCATCATCTATTACGTTGACTCGGGTACGCCAGAGCCCATCAAAAGTGCCTTGATAGAGGGGGCGAGTTGGTGGAATCAAGCCTACGAGGCGGCAGGTTTTATCAACGCATTTCAAGTCATGGAGTTGCCAGCGGAGGCTGACCCGCAGGATGTGCGTTATAACATGATCCATTGGACTCATCGCTTGACACGAGGTTATTCCTACGGAGCAACTGTGATGGATCCCCGTACTGGGGAAATCATCAAGGGGAATGTGAATTTGGGCAGTCTGCGTCTACGCCAGGACTATCTCCACGGGCAAGGATTGATTCCGGGCTTCGAATATTTGGAATCTCTGGCCGATCACAATGAAGCTTCTGTGAATATGGCACTCGATCGCGTACGCCAATTGTCCGCCCATGAAGTGGGCCATACCCTAGGGTTCCCCCACAATTATTTGGGCAGTGCGACCGGCCGCGAAAGTGTCATGGATTACCCGGCACCTTTAGTGGAGATTACCGCCGCTGGAGAATTGGATTTTTCCAACGCCTACACACAAGAAATAGGGGAATACGACAAGCTTGCGGTTCGCTACAGCTATACGCAATTTCCAGACGGCGCAAACGAGTCAGAGGAGCTTGCGAAAATCGTTCAGGAGAGTTTGGATAAAGGTCTGTTGTTTATGGACAACAACAATAATAGCTTCATTGGGGCTGGACATCAGTTTGCGAGCGTGTGGGACAATGGTGATAATCTTGTTGATCAATTGAAGCACGAGATCGAAGTGCGCCGCATCGGCCTTGCCGATTTCAGTAGCGCGATGATTCGTAATGGTGAGCCCATATCCGACCTCGAATTCGTACTGCTGCCGCTGTATATGCATCATCGTTTCCAATTGAATTCCGCCGCGCAAAGTATCGGTGGTGCGAATTATTTTTACGCGCTAAGAGGAGACGGACAAACGCCATTTACTATTATCGATGGGGCCGAACAGAGAGACGCGTTGGAAACAATTCTCTCCACGCTCAGCGTTGATTTTCTTACCTTGCCAACGGATATCCTGGCGCTGCTGCCACCTGCAGCCTACCGCCGCAATCAGGGCGAAGTGTTTCCGGGCCGTACAGGGTTAATGTTTGACCCCCTGGCCGCAGCAGAAGGTTCTGCAAACCTAACTGTTCAGTCTATATTGCACGGCGAGCGTATGGCACGCCTCGTTGCCTACGGCAGCATGGGCGACTATCCTGATTTGGAGGAGGTAGTTGACCGCCTGGTAGATGTCACTTGGGGGGCAGATGTGCCAAATAATGATTATCAAGGGCAAATTCTGCATGTTGTTCAGCGTGTCACGGTAAACGAGATGATGGTGCAGGCGAGCAGCAAGGAAAGTTCGGGCGAGGTAAGGGCCGTTCTCGCAGACCGGCTCAACAAGTTGGCGAATGACTTGGAAGGGCTGCGTAATTCAAACCCTTATCAGGCAGGCGCTGCGGCAGACATTCGCCGCTGGCAAGGACGCGCTGACGACGCCGTTCCTGGTTCGGCTTTAGAGATGCCTCCAGGAGATCCTATTTAGTCGGACTGCTGCTGCATACCCAGATCGAATTCCAGCATTACCCCGTTATCCACTAGCGGTGCATCGACAGTGTCGCCAGCCTGGACCCGTGAGGGATTCAGTTTCCCAGTGTTGACCAGGAAGTCGACAACCTGCTGCCGCCGCGCTTCGCCCAGCGCCTGTAACTGCTGAGGGGCAATGATCTCAGATTGAACCAAACGTTCTCGCAGATGATCCATGTACGCTCGGCTGTCGAAAGTGAGAATGGCTAGTAAATTGGCCCCGATTTGCGCGTCAGCTGCCTCTTTCGCAGTGTCGGGTTGGCAATCGGCGTTATCCGACGCGCAGGCGGCTGTAAGGGTCTCCGGCGTCTGGGAGAATTCGCCGCGCACCGTTTCAAGCGCCGGCACAAGCCCCGCCTGGAGGTAAAGCTCCTCCAAAACGCGCACCCTCATTCGGACGTTTCCTGACTGGTCCTGTTCCTGAGTGCGCTGAGCCGCGATTGCTGGATCTCTTTGTTGCACGGAATTTTGTTGCACTGAATCCGGTTGCGTTGAATCGTTGCCAAGTGCGGCGCTATCCATTGCAGCGAGAGCTTCCGCCACCTGCGCATCGACATTACTTGCCTGCAATGCCAAACGGTCATCGTTCTCCGCCACTGCAGAGGGTATCAGCAGGCTCAACTGAGGGCGACGACTCAGGGCCTCGCTAAGGCGCATCAACTTCTGCTCCTCTGCGCGCTCAATGTCACTGCGCCCGGGTTGAAAGCGTATTGCTGAAAACTCTTCCTGTTCCTCATCTTCGCCTCCGATTAAGTTGCCCAGAAAGCGGAAGGGTGAGGTAATGATGTTGCCGATCACATTGCCGATCGCTCCCCGGATGATGGGCCACAGCTCAAACTGAGGATCATTGACGCTGCCGTGGACGGGGATCTGGAGATCAATGATGCCGTCGCTGTTTTGCAGTAGCGCCACCGCCATATCCAGCGGCAGGTCCGGCGCGCCGCTCCCGGTGTCAACCTTACTGCCCAGTTTTATGTTGCGGATGACAACGGTGTTGAGCGCATTCAGTGCGCCCTCGGCTATCTCATACTGCAAGTGAACGTCAGCGCTGCCTGAGTCGATCTCACGCCCCGCAAATTTGACAACGTAGGGACTTGTTGCGGGCAGATTGACATTGCTAAAGCTCAAGTCAACCGTTGTATATTCCTTGAAATTAATCGGTGTGACAGCCCCTTGGATGACCACCTGACCGAACTCATCAATCTGACCCTCAAGATTGATTTCTGTGGGTTCCTCCGACGCGGTGGTGAAGTCCGAAAAACCTCCGTTCAGTGTTTGCATGTGGGCATCAAATACAATGGGCAGATTCTGATCCATGAAGTTAGAACTTGCATTGTTGATGACAACGCGCCCTATCGATACAGAAAAAGGCGATCCTGTCTGCGGCTCCGCCTCGCCGGTCTCGGCAATCTCACTACTTTCATCAGCAAACACCTGCCCGAAATTGGTATCACCATCCTCAGTGATGACGACGCGTGCGTAGGCCTCATCCAAAGTGACTTCGCCAATGGAAAGACGCTGCTCAGTTAAGGAGGCAGATACATCGGTCAGCGCGAGATTGCTCCAGCTAAGCAGGCGCTCCTCGCGGATATCATCGTTTAGATCGAGGGCGGCGAGGGATATTTGCCCCCGCATCGAAAGTGCTTCATCGGTGTTACTGCTAAGCTGCGTAGTCGCGTTCAACTGTCCATCACTGATGGTTATTTTCGCAAGTTCTGACAGATAAGGCTGAGCGGGCTGTAGATTCACCGAATCGAGTATCAGT
>JBBSPQ010000243.1:0-4828 GCA_038258585.1 Pseudomonadales bacterium | reverse complement strand
GAGATTCTGGCCTTGTCTGTCAGGCCGCGGCCGATGATCAGAGGAATACGGCCACCGGCGCGTACTTCGTCCAGCAGCACTTCGGTTTTCAGTTCGAAGGTGCTGATCACTTCATCAGAGCCGTGACGGATCACTTTGCCTTTGTAAGTGTGGATGTCGATTACGTCGCCCGTGTTTAGGGGGTCAACATCAAACTCGATCGGGAATGCGCCAGCATCTTCCATGGTATTGAAGAAGATAGGCGCAATTTTGCTGCCGATGCAGACACCGCCATCACGCTTGTTGGGGATATGCGGAATGTCGTTGCCGATGTACCACAGCACAGAGTTGGTGGCAGACTTGCGCGAGGAACCCGTACCCATCACATCGCCAACCATTGCAACGGGAAAACCCTTTTGCTTCAGCTCTTCAATCTGCGCGGCGGCATTGGTGACGCCGTCGCGTGGCATCTTGTACATCGCCAGTGCGTGCAATGGGATGTCTGGACGTGACCAAGCGTCCTGTGCGGGAGACAGGTCATCGGTATTGGTTTCGCCAGGAACCTTATAGACAGTCACGGTCAATACTTCTGGCAGTTCGGGTTTGTTCAGGAACCATTCTGCATCAGCCCAGGATTGCAGTAATTTCTTGGCGTGTGAATTCCCGGCTTTAGCACGCTCTTCCACATCGTGGAAGGCATCGAACATAAGCAATGTGTGAGAAAGTTCATGCGCGGCCAGTGGGGCAAGCTCGGCATCGTCCAGCAGTTTCACCAGCGTGGCAATGTTGTAACCACCCAGCATAGTGCCCAGTAGCTTGACTGCCAGTGTCTTGTTAATGATAGGAGAGGTCGCTTCGCCTGTGGCTATTGCCGACAGAAATCCTGCCTTTACGTACGCCGCTTCATCCACACCAGCAGGGACACGGTTGGAGATGAGATCGAGGATGAAATCTTCCTCGCCCTTGGGCGGGTTCTTGAGTAGCTCCAACAAGGCGGCTACCTGTTCGGCATCCAGAGGCTTAGGAACAATGCCTTGTTCGGCGCGTTCGGCAACATGTTTTCTGTAGGCTTCTAACACAAATATTTCCTCGTTAGTCGAATAAATTGCAGGAGTAAGTTGCTTAAATAATCATTCTTAGAGAGAGCATTAAAAATTTGCAGATTGAGGCATACCAAAACCAACCAAGGGTTCGATAAGCTGCTAAAATCGGTGGCTAAGTATAGGCGAATTGGCGCTAAAACTCCAGTTGAAAGCTATGCTGTCAGTGTCCTCGCCGTCCACCGGGCCCCCTGAAATCGGTATTGAAGGTCTCGCAATTGAATTCCAGCGCAACCAGAACTCCCTGTATCGGGATATGTTCGACCACGTCCGTCGGTGATGCGATTTGCCGTGGCTGTAAACGCTATGCCTTTGAGGTGATTCGCTGGAATGGGTATTCGGAGATCGAAAAGGAAGCGGTGCTGCGTCGCATTGAGGCGTTGACGGTGCAGATTATGCGAGACAAGTTTTTGATACTGTCCTCCGAGGCGCTGGGAGAGGGTGTTCTGCGTTGCAAGTTGCCCCTAAATCCCGCTTTGTCACCGTATTGCTGGTTGCACAACTTACTGAAAAAACTGCCTTTGGACACTTTGGTGCTGGCCGATTTTGGTGTGACAGTCTCTCGCGTCTACGCTCATCTGTCGTTGCAGGCACTTGCCGACCTGGTCGATGAGGAGTTGCTGGTACTGTGTGAGGCGCATTTCTCGCGCTACTTCAGACTGGTCAACAGTCTCGGTTGAGAGGGGTCAGGCTACGCTCGTGGCTTTGAGCGGGAAGTGCTTCAGGTCATAACCGTCAACAGTGAATTCGACTACCCAGCCTTTGTTGTCCCAGCTGCCCAGCACGATTCTCGCCGCCTCATCGCTGCCATTGATGGGTTGCTGGAGACGGATGGTATGTACCGCGGGGCGGTGGGTATGACCGTGAATCAGGTAATTGGTCTGCTTCTCATGAAGAAGGTTGATGACCTCCTGCGGCGTGACGTCCATGATATCCGAGGCTTTATGACTGGTCTGCTCGCTACTTTGTTGGCGTGCTTGCTGAGCGATCATGTAGCGTTCCACCAGACTTCTTTCCAAAAAATCAGTTTGCCAGCGCTCGGCTCGGACCATCTTGCGGAATTTCATGTACTCGGTATCGCGAGTACAGAGACTGTCGCCGTGAATCAGGACTACCTTGTGACCATAGCAATCGATGGTCACCGGATCTTCGATGAGTTCAGCGCCGCAGCGTTTGGCGTACTCCGCGCCCAACAGAAAATCCCTATTTCCGTGCATCAGGAATATTTTCGAGCCGCTGACTTGAAGGGTTTTGAGCGCCTTGGCGATGGTGTCTGTGAGCTTGGTGTGGTCATCGTCGCCCACCCAAACCTCAAACAGGTCGCCGAGTATGTAGAGGGAATCGCAGCCGATTGCCCTAGTTTCCAGAAAATTCAGAAAGCTCGCCGTGATCACCGGATTGTCGGAATCCAGATGCAGGTCGGATATGAACAGGCTCTTTCTGGTGTCTGACATAACTCAGCTGTTACTTTCAGGTACGGTCACAATAGTGGACTTGATCATGACTTCATCAACAGGCACATCCTGATGACCAGACTTGGAAGTCGTGGGACATTTCTTGATCTTTTCCAAGACGTCCATGCCAGCTGTGACTTTTCCAAAAACCGCATAACCCCAACCTTGAGAGGTCTTGTTCTTGTGATTAAGAAACGTATTGTCACTGACATTGATGAAGAACTGTGACGTTGCCGAGTGGGGGTCTGATGTGCGTGCCATGGCAAGGGTGCCAGTTTTGTTGAGCAGGCCGTTGTCCGCCTCATTAACAATGTGCTCGCCATTATCTTTCTCGTGCATGCCTGATTCAAAGCCGCCGCCCTGAATCATGAAATTATCGATAACCCGATGAAAGATGGTGTTGTCATAAAAGCCACTTTCCGCGTATTGCAGGAAATTTGCCGCCGATATCGGAGCTTTTTCGAAGTCAAGCTCAACAGTGATATCACCATAATTCGTTTTGAAGACAATCATTGCGCACAACCTTGGGTAGAAAGAGGCGCTCGCCTCTTATGAGAAACATGTGGAGCGGTTATAATACGTCCTTTGCAACTTGTGAGAAAGCAGAAACGACGATATGAAATCTTCAGATAAAATCAGCAGTGAAGTCAGTGGAGGATCGGGCGAAGTCTCGGGTGCCGCACCGCCATCAAATTTTATCCGCCATATTATTGAGCAAGATTTGCAAACCGGCAAGCACAATGGTCGTGTTCAGACACGCTTTCCGCCGGAACCTAATGGCTTTCTGCATATTGGTCACGCTAAATCCATTTGTTTGAATTTCGGTGTGGCCGAGTCACATGGTGGCGCGTGTAATTTGCGTTTTGATGACACCAATCCAGAGAAAGAAAGTCAGGAGTTCATCAATTCGATCAAAGCAGATATCGAATGGCTGGGTTTTCACTGGAGTGGAGATGTCCACTACGCGTCGGGCTATTTTGAGGCGCTCTATCAGTTCGCCCTGCAATTGATTCGCTCTGGCAATGCGTATGTGTGCAGTCTGTCACCTGAGCAGGCGCGGGAGTACCGCGGCACGTTAACCGCGCCTGGCACGGACAGTCCTTTTCGCAATCGTTTGGTTGTGGAAAACCTTGATCTTTTTACGCGGATGCGAGCTGGTGAGTTCGCCGACGGCGTGCACAGTTTGCGTGCAAAAATTGATATGGCGTCGCCCAACATCAACATGCGCGACCCAGTGATTTACCGAATTCGCCATGTCGACCATCATCAGACTGGAACGGAATGGCCGATTTACCCGATGTACGACTATGCGCACTGCATCTCTGACGCTATGGAATGCATTACCCATTCTTTGTGCACGCTGGAGTTTGAGGATCATCGCCCTCTATATGAATGGATTCTCAATAATCTTGATAAAACCTCTTTGCACAGTGCTAGCGACAGCAAGGACGGGGTTGACAGCTACGTGCTGCCAAGGCAGATAGAGTTCGCCCGACTCAATATCAACTACACGGTGATGAGTAAACGCAAGCTCAAGGAACTGGTTGCCCAGAACTACGTCAATGGCTGGGACGACCCACGCATGCCTACGATCTCGGGCCTGCGCCGTCGAGGCTACACGGCTGCGTCCATCCGCAATTTTTGTGAGCGTGCTGGCGTCAGTCGCAGCGCCGGAGTGGTGGATGTAGGGATGCTGGAACACAGCATTCGTGACGACTTGGACAAGTCTGCCCCTCGTGCGATGTGTGTGCTCAGGCCTCTCAAGGTCACTTTGAGCAACTATCCTGACGGTGCAAGCGAGACCCTGGAATTGGGTTGCCATCCTAAAGACGAGACCATGGGGTCGCGCACGATTCCTTTTGCGAAGACGCTCTATATAGATGCAACAGACTTTGAGGAAGTGCCGCCACCAAAGTACAAGCGGTTGAGTCCTGGCAAAGAGGTCAGATTGCGTGGGGCCTATGTGATTCGTTGTGATGAGATTATCAAGGATGCCGATGGTAAGCCTGTGGAATTGATTTGCTCATACGATGCAGCGACACTGGGTGTCAATCCGGAAGGCAGAAAGGTTCAGGGCGTCATTCATTGGGTGCCGGCGGAACTTGCGCTTGATGTGGAAGTGCGTATTTATGATCGTTTGTTCAATATAGAGAACCCCGACGACAAAACGGTGGGTGATTATCGCGAATGTTTGAATCCAGAGTCGTGTGGGGTGTTTTATGGGTGGTAAAAGGGGGCGCGGTTAAATTGCGAGGAGGCGGAAGCCGGTTTACAGTTTTATAGTGTGGGGTATTT
>JBBSPQ010000242.1:0-4835 GCA_038258585.1 Pseudomonadales bacterium | reverse complement strand
TTTGGTCCGATTGGGCCAGAGCCCATTTCACCGTAAGCGAGTGAAGCCGGGATAAAGAGACGCCACTTGTCACCAACGCTCATCATTTGTAGCGCTTCAGTCCAACCCGCAATGACCTGACTAACGCCAAACTGAGCAGGCTCGCCTCTGTCTACTGAACTATCGAATACTGTGCCATCGATGAAGGTGCCGTGGTAATGGGCGAGCACGGAATCCTGCAACGTCGGCGACGCGCCACCTTCAGCACCAGATGCAACAACAAGATACTGTAGACCGGAAGCGGTTGTCATGACCCCATCCTTCTGCGCATTCGCGGACAGGAATGCTTCGCTCTCCGCCGTCGCGGCCGCCATTTCAGCATTCTGTTGATCCATCATCTGCTGTTGAAAGGTCTGCAATGCAGCCATCATTTGCTCTTGAGTCAGTTTTGGTTCCCCTGCGACCACATCGCGGATACCAGCAAAAAATGCATCAATATCAAGGGAATCCATCAAGCCCTGGCTGGCCAGATTTTGTCCGATGTTGACACCGATGCTGTAGCTGATCTGATTTGCTTCTGTACTCAGGTCAACCGAGCTATCGGCAGCCTGCACCTGTGTCGCAGCAAGCGTTACGGCAACGATGGCGCTGCGCAGTGTCAGTGATCGGAAAGATTTCATTATGACGTCCTTGGTTGATAGTAATTTGTTAGTAGTAATTTGCATTGCTTTATCGTATTCATTTGCAGACTGTCCAGAGTGACCAGCAGCGGGCTACAAATACTAACCGTAGTTGCCGGCAATTTCCACCTGAGGGCCAATTAGTGATCTGGATTTACGGTGGTATTCGGCGCTTTATGCCACACAGTATGAGTGAATCACGACAAGAAACAGAGATTCAAATCACTGTGCGCGATCACCACCTTGGGGTATGCTGACTAGTAATCACGCCCTCTGACGGTGTCTGCCGCCAGACTTGCACGCCCGGATGCCACACTTGCAAAGGAAATTGACACTGTGAACCCACAAACCCATACGCCGCGAATATTCATTGCTCTCGCAATTACATTACTCGCCGGTTGCTCACAGAAGTTTGCCGTTAGTATCAACGAGCAATCCATTTATGATCCTCGCCCGAACACCGCCAGCGTGAGCTTTACGGACACCGGTTTGCAGGCATGCGTCAACATCGCATTGCGGCAACCCGATGCAACGGTAGAAAACCTCACTGTGCTCGCGTGTCCAGGCTGGGAAATTACCGAGATCGAAGGGATCGACGCGTTGAACGGCCTACAATTTCTGGACATAAGCGACAATCGAGTAAGCAGTCTTGCTCCATTGGCAGGGCTGAATGGGCTCAGTTCAATCACGGCTGCAAATAATCGCATCAGTGACATAGCCCCGCTTCTCTCGATGGTGACATTGACATCCGCAACGTTGACCGGCAATAACGACATCCCCTGTGGACAGCTGGAGGCCCTCGCCGTAAAACTGGGCGAAAAACTGCGCAGATCGGAAACCTGCAAACGCTGATTGTCTGCTTGAGGATCGATTGAAAGTCGCTACTGCATTGCAAGCACAGGAGTATCTGATTCGATAATAGGCACTCCACTGTGAAACCGAAATTCATTGTCAGGAGAAGTAATCAACCTGTGCTCGATAGCACGGAAACGCTGCACATGGGGTTCGATGTCTTCATCAGAATAAAGCTGAGCCAACTCCAGATAGTCTTGGTAATGACGCGCTTCCGACTTCAACAAACTTGTGTAGAACTTTGCCAGTTCCGGATCGAGTAATGGCGCCAGTCGTGCAAATCTTTCGCAGGAACGTGCCTCAACAAAGGCCCCTACTATTAAGGTGTCAGTCAGAATATAACGTTGATCCTTGCGCAGATGATCTCTTAACCCACCTGCATAGCGAGAGGGCCCAAGGTGTATATACTCGATACTGCGCGCCGCCATCAGATTGACAACCTGCTCGAAATGCAATAGCTCCTCTCTAGCCAATTGCGCCATCTTTTGCAGCAACTGTGTATTTTCTGAATAGCGATAGAGCAGACTCATGGCCGTTGCAGCCGCCTTTTTCTCGCAATTCGCGTGATCGATTAACAGTATCGATTGCTGGCGTACAGCTTCTTGTAACCATGTATCGGGAGTTTCACAAGGGAGGAATTCGAGAATTTCAGTCAACATACTCAAACGCTTTGATCTTCCAGACGTTCGAGATCGTCACCATCATCGCTTGCCTGAGCAAGAACTTTATCCGCATGCTTTTTACTTGCGCGCGCGCCCAGCAGTTTCAATTTTTCGATTCGAGTGACCAGATTCCCCTTTCCCGAAGCGAGTTTGTTATGCGCCTTATCGAAACTCTTCTGGGTCGCTTCTATGCGGGCTCCTATATCTTCTAGGTCGGTTACAAACGCGACGAACTTGTCGTACAGCGCTCCTGCCGAGCTGGCGATCTCAATCGCATTCTGACTCTGATTTTCATAGCGCCATATATTCTGAATAGTGCGGAGAGTCGCCAGCAGAGTAGACGGCCCCACAAGAATAATGTTCTTTTCAAAAGCACTGGTGAACAACTCGCCATCCTGCTGTACCGCGACTGAAAATGCTGCTTCCACCGGCATAAACAACAGCACAAAATCCAGAGAATTGAGAGTCATCAAATTCTGATAGTCTTTACTGCTCAGTATTTTTACGTGTGAACGTACCGACTGGACATGTTGCCTTAACAGTTCCGCTCTACGATCTGGATCATCTTCCGAGCAAAATGCTTCGTAAGATTTAAGCGACACTTTGGCATCGATAATGATGTGTTTGTTGTCAGGCATGTGCACGATAACGTCAGGCTGCGCCCGCGATCCGTCTTCCGCTTTCAGACTTACCTGCGCTTCATACTCACGTCCTTTGACCAAGCCAGATTTCTCCAGAATGGACTCGAGAATAACTTCGCCCCAAGTACCTTGTGTTTTGTTTTCACCTTTAAGCGCGTTGGTAAGGTTGACTGCATCCGTGCTGATACGGATGTTGAGCTCTTGCAGACTTTGAATTTCTTTCGCCAGCGAGAAGCGTTCCTTGGATTCTCGATCGTAGGTCTCTTCAACCCGTTTTTCAAACAGGTGAATCTTCTCGTTCAGCGGTTTGAGTATCTCGTTGATACTCTCTTTGTTACTCGCCGTGAAGCGCTTGCTCTTGTCCTCCAAAATGTCGTTGGCAATTGCCTTGAATTCCAGCGTCATCTGCTCTCTGGCGTTATTCAATAAATCGAGTTTTTCCTGCGTCTGTTTGCGTTCCTGCTCAAGCACTGTCTGCAGCTTGGTAATCTGCTCACGGTGCTGCACGATTGCTTCAGTCTGAGAATCAGCTTCTTTCTGGAGGGTAAGAACGCGTTTTGTCTGGATGTCGATCTCTGTGTGCCGCGCCTGCAGACGCTCTTCCAGAACAGCGACGGTGCCGGAGAGATCTGGTGATCGACGAAGAAAAAGTGTTAGGCAGAGACCCGCAAACACAACAACCAGGATTGCGAGTGCAATATTTTCCGGTGTCATTTGCATGTTATTGGAGCTCCACCGCAAATGCTCAGATCAGGTTTTTATTCAGTGCGTTGATGAGTTCGTTCTGCAATTCGGTTGCGCTAGCACCACTGGCCTGTTCGGCGACAATAGTTACCTGCCCTTCACCGCTGATTAAACGCAACGTAAAGGGTGTTTTTTCCCTGTCTTCAGTATCGTCGGCACCAAACAACCGAGCGAAAAATCCGGGTCTATCTTGTTCTTCCGCACCTGAGAACAACACTGAATAAAATGCGCCATCGCGGCTGCTATCTGTCACTTCGATTTCGGCATTGCCCAGAGCCTGCCCTACCTGAGACCAGACTCGATCGAAATCAACCCGTAATTGCAAGGTGTCGCCTCGAGAAGTTGGAATGACGCTAGCCTTACTCTCCGCTTCGATACTGCCGGCAAGCAGAGAAACTGAGGAAGCTCTATAGAGGTCAGTTCGGTCCGCCAGATACAGAGAAATGTCGTCGAGCATGGCATGCTCAAGCTCCAGACTCGCAGAGTTCTGCGGCCAGCTCACCGGCGCAGCGGGGTCACTCACATAAGATTCAGCAACCTGCAGGACGTACACTTCTGAATTGCCAGAATGCAAACCCGGCTCGACTCGCACCTGATATTTGTTTCTACTGCCCTCGTCATCTCCAAGCCAGACAGTTTCCATAATCGCTCGAACAGTGTCTTCAGAGGCCATTGGAATCTGTGCAGTGGACCAATAGTCACGCAGTCTTGGCCAAACTTGAGCGGGTTCTGCCCCAATTACAATCCAGCGTCGATCGCCAAAGCGCTGTACCACCACGCCTTCACGAATATTGGTATTCAAAGGACGAGGAACGGGAGCCTGAACAAAATAAGTGTTGTCCCCTTCAGGCATCGGCGGGATGACATAAAGTTCATCGAGCGTATAACTGTCTAGTTCCTGGGGAATATCCATAATGGGAATGATCGGGGCTACCAGATAGTCTGCTTGACGATCTCGAAACGGACCATCGTCACCCATTAAAAAGGAGCATCCTGACAGTGCCGGAATAAGCGCCGAACCGAGAAAAATTAACCTGAATATCTGCATCTTGTCTCTCACGTCTGAATTTTCCTGTGTTTTCTGAATAACCTGTCAGCGCTCAGTGACGCTGAGCCCGGCCTCGCGCATCGCATCAAGTAATGGGACTCTGAAAGCCACATTCAGTTCCGCGAGCGGCAAACGGATTCCGGTGTTAATCAATCCTGACTGGGCCATCGCCCACTTCACGGGAACCGGGTTCCCTTCCACAAATAATTTGCTGTGCAGCGACGCTAAC
>JBBSPQ010000241.1:0-4844 GCA_038258585.1 Pseudomonadales bacterium | reverse complement strand
ATCGACAAAGAGCTTCGCTACTAAATCAATACCCTGCTGCGACCCTGACAAAATCAGGATTCTCTCGGTAGGACATTGCAAGCCCGCATTGAATAACTCGGCACTGACAAGCGATCGAAGTTCGACCTCTCCTTCCGACGGCCCATACTGTAGAAAGCTAGCAGGCATGGCGCTGATGTCAGGCCTGATGAATGTCTCTGTGGCCGGTAAGCCGCCTGCAAACGAAACCATGCCAGGGCGATCGACGATGGAAAGAATTTCCCTGATTGGCGAAGATTGAAGGTTGCCCACCCTCTGGGAAAATAAGGCCATTGTCTTTATCTCTGTAGTTTTTATATATAGGTCAGTATGATTGACCTATCGAAATGTAATCCGAAGTTAGAGGTAAGTCAATATGGTTGACCAATCTGAAAGGGAAGAAATTCAAAAGGACATTGAGTTGTTCTATTTTGCCTACCGCTCGTTTACCGCTCGGCCAGATCGGATACTTCAGGAATTGTCGCTCGGCAGAGTCCATCATCGAATCCTCTATTTTGTTGGTCGAAATCCGCAACTTCCGATCAATGAACTACTGACAATTCTCGACATAAGCAAGCAGGCGCTAAATATACCACTTCGAAAGTTAATCGAGCTGGAACTGATCAATGTTTCTATTTCTGACAAAGATGGAAGGGTGAGACTGTTGGCGCTGACTAATAAGGGGAACAAGCTGGAAGCAAGGCTCACCAGCCCTCAGCTAAAACATCTGGAAACGGTGATGGCGGCGGTTGGCAAGAGCAGCGTGGCTGGGTGGCGAAAAATGATGGGAGAGCTGCCGTTCGTGTAGGGTGGAGAAAGATAAGTTTACCGGTGTCAGTTATGTAAATCACACTCGATCAGGGCAAAGAAATTTTGGGAGCTCACCAAGACATTAATCCGGGCCCGAAGAGCATGAGGCAACGGAGCGAGCCAGTTCTGCCCATTGTAAGCATGCCTTGGGTGGCTTTCGAAGGAAATGGCGTTTATGCTTTCTACTATGCTTAAGGAACGTGACCCACAGCAAGGAACACTTCAATCGAGTCTAATCGCTGACCAGAGCCAGTTGTCCCGCAATGCGCCGCGTATTTGTTCGCCGATGCGCGATAGCAAAAATAAAAGGTCCATTGCATGAATCAATCCACTTCCGAGTTTCTACGCCGCGCGCTCATAGTGTTGGGTCTCACCCTGCTGGCAGTAGCGCTGTACGAAATATTCCAGACCATATTCGGAATCTTGCTGGTGATTTTTGGCGGCGCGCTGTTGGCCATGTTAATTGATGCCGTGGCGCGATGGGCGCAGGGTTACACGCCATTGTCGAGAAAAGTGACAGTAGGTCTTGTGTGGCTAACGGCTGTGGTGCTACTCGTGGCCGGGAGTTGGCTTATAGGTCCTCGTATTGCCGAGCAGGGTCAGGCGCTATCGGAGCGACTCCCTAGGCTTTTTACCGAGCTCAAAGATTGGCTGAACCACTTCGGCTGGGGCAACGTCGTCGCTAAGCAGATACCCAATTCGCTTGGTGACGCAATGCCTGACAGCGTCTCGCTTGGGGACGTTACGTCCGTATTCTCGACCGTGTTCGGTGCACTACCCAACGTTTTCATCATTCTCTTTGTTGGGGTATACGTTTCAATTGATCCTCTTCTGTATGTGAACGGCGTGATGAGGTTAGTGCCGCAAGCGCAGCGCGCTCGTGCCAGAGAGGTGGCAGGCGCACTGGGCAATGGACTACGAATGTGGCTGTTAGGGCGCATAGCATCGATGACGGTGGTGGGGGTGCTGACCGCATTGGCGCTGATGCTGTTTGGCATTCCGCTGGCGCTCACCCTAGGGCTGATTGCCGCGCTCCTGTCATTTGTGCCGTATATCGGGCCCATTGTCGCATTTTTACCAGCGCTTGCCGTCGCGTTGGGCGAAGGTTCGCAGGCGATTATTATAGTGGCGGCAATTTATATAGCAGTACAGTTTGCAGAGAGCTATCTGATCACGCCTTTCATTCAAAAGCGGACAGTGTCCATGCCGCCGGCCCTCCTCATCACCTCGCAAGTGGTGCTTGGTGTGCTCGCCGGCACAGTAGGAGTGGCAGTCGCTACCCCACTGGTGGTGATTGTGATAATACTTGTGCAGATGCTCTATGTGCAGGATATGTTGGGCGATGACGTAACGGTGATGGGGCAGGAATGACCTGAGTACCATTCAGTTAACTCAAACCTTCAAGAGGAAAAGTATGTTTTCGAAATATAAACCACTTGCGAAAGGGATATTCGCGAGAATAGGAGATCACTACCTGTCACTGGTAGCAGCGGGAGTAGCCTTCTATGGGTTTCTATCAATTTTTCCAGCTATTGCTACCATCATATCCCTGTACGGACTGGTGACTGATGCGCAGACTGTACAAAGCCATATCAACTCAATTACTGGATTTGTTCCGGATGATGTCAAAACGCTTTTATTCAGCAGAATGAAAGATGTGGCCAGTGAGCAAGCTTCCTCGTTAAATCTGGGTTTGGTGGTCGGTATTGTGTTATCACTCTGGAGCGCAAATCGCGCCATGAAAGCGATTACGCAGGGGTTGAATATCACCTACGAAAAAAACGAGACAAGAGGATTTATAAAAGTCAATTTAGTCACCTTAGCCTTAACGTTATTAACCAGCGTGGTGACAATTGTGGTTATCCTTATTACGGTTTTTTTACCTGTTGTCGTGAATTACTTTCTGTCTCAGGATACGACACAAGTGCTTACAACTATTTTCAGTTGGTTGCTGTTGGTGGCCATGCTCATGGGATTAATGCTGTGCCTTTACCGCTATGCCCCAGCCAGAGATGAACGTCCCAAGATGAAGGACTCCGTTCCCGGAGCGGTATTTTCTACAATTCTCATTGTGCTCTCTTCCATAGCCTTTTCATTCTACGTGAGCAACTTCAGTAAATATGATGAGGAGTATGGTGCGATCTCCGCTGTGGTCGTTACCTTGCTGTGGATGTTTATAGGTTCATTTATATTTCTATTGGGCGCAGAATTTAACGGCGAGAATCTCAAGCTCGAAAGCGAAAAATGAAGGGTAGTCCTGCATGGAATTTTTTAACATCAATCAATTTCATAACGCGCTTCTTCCAGACTTCGGGAATTAATGCTGATTCAGACATTCATTTCTGAATTTCCCGTCTAGAATTTCTACGAACCCAATCTGAGCCGATCTGCCCGGTGCCTTTAGTCAGCGGCGGGTTGGGACTCCAATTTGGTTGAGTGCCCAGACGGCGTCTTCTTGATCGATGTCCTCGTCGAACGCGAAGCGGGCGCGGCCCCGTGGAGCGGCGGCCGCGAGCACCGGACTCGTGGTGCCCGATAATTGGGCTGCCCGAGGTGGTTGGTCGACCAGAACTTCGCCGAGATGACGCGAACGGCGCACTCGCTCAGGAATGATCTTCGAGTTCACATGCTCGGGCGCAAAACGTTGGAGCAGCGTGCGGAACACCGTGGAATGGTCGAAGATCTGATGTGAAACGCCACCGCGTTGCGCCAGCGGCGACACGATGAATGCGGGAACGCGGATGCCGTACGTCGAGGCGTCGGGGTGCGACAGCGAGATTGAGGTCGTTCCACCTGGCGGATGGCTGGAATGTGGCGCTCCGGGCGGCGGCACATGATCGGCGAAACCACCGTGTTCGTCGTAGATGATCACCAACATTGTCGATTCCCAGTTGGCGCTCTGCTCGATACGTTTGACGATGTCGGCAATGAACGCTTGTCCCTTCCTGACATCGGTGGGCGGTTGATCGTCGTTGTTCGGCTGAGGGCTCGGAAAGCCGGTGAAATTCGGGTCGATGAACGTGACCGAGGGCAGCGGATCAGTGAGTTCGCTGAGCGGGCGAATGCGATCTTGTTCGATCCGAAACCTATCGAACACCCGCAAGAATGAGATGTCGCTTTCGAACACCTTCCAATCGACGCCCACATGCGTCAGCACATCAAAGAGAGTGAGCTCTTTGAGGTATCCGAACTCGTCGGTGATCCCCTCATTGGACAGCGAGGGAGTGACGCCGCTGTAATAGCAGGCACGATTCGGATAAGTGCCAGCGGGAACGGAGGCGAACCAGCGATCGCAAATCGTGTACTCGCGGGCTAGGCGGGCGTAAGTGTCCGCGACATCGGGAGTTTGGAAACGGAGGACACGCTCGGGGTCGTTGAGGATGCCCTTGGGAATAACTCCAGGAGTCCGGGCGAGTTTGCGTCCATATTCCGATGCGAAACCGTTCATCTTGCCGTCATTAATCTGGCGAACGATCGACTCGTGAGTGTGGGGCAGGTTGGGCCAGAACGCTGGATTGGGGCCTCCCCGCGGGAGCGCGTGGGTTCCGGTCAGATCACCGCCAAGCAGTTGTTCGGAGCCGTTGAGGCCATCGACATCAGTTCGTCTACCATGGTCGGGGTGGGAGAGGTGACCGAGCATGTGGTCGAACGAGCGGTTCTCCATCATGACGAAAACGAAGTGGTCGATGCGCTGGAGCAGTTGATCGGGAGATGCACCCACCGTGATAGGAGGCGCAAACGGATCGCGGTCGATCGGATGGAGAGGCGGCACCTGCTCGTTGATCCCTTTTACCGGGGAAGGTCGCCGCCCTGCGTTCGGAGCGTGCGGAACGCGCAGTTGATTCGTGTCGATAGTCGAAATCGCGAACTGTGCACGAGTAGCCGCGCAGCGATGGAACTCTTGGTCTCGGTCGGCGATGGTGGCCAACGTCGCTGCGATGAGACCACCGTACTCTTTTTGATGATCGGCCATAAGCTTGTGGATGGCGGCCGGTACCTGCTGCTCGGCTTTTCCT
>JBBSPQ010000240.1:0-4860 GCA_038258585.1 Pseudomonadales bacterium | reverse complement strand
TGTTGAATCAAGGCGCTAAAGAACTTGCACTGTCAGGTACGTTAGAGTTTCCAGATTTTGAAAAAATCGATTTCGATATAGACACCTCTTACGGGTACATCTTTCGAGATGGATGGGAGCTGGGGATAAGGGCTTTAGGTTCTGAATCGCCCCCAGTTCTTTAGATACTCTGAAGCTTCAAAAAGTAGTTTTTTTCGTATTGCACCGGTGACAGGTCTTGGTTGTTACCATGTCGTCGAACCGGATTGTAAAACAGCTCGATATAATCGAACAAATCTTGTTTCCCGCATACCTGGTGGGGTCGGTTTTCCTCCTGATCCGTTCACGCTTGAGAAGCTGAAAGAAACTCTCAGCTACTGCATTGTCGTGACAATTCCCTCTTCGACTCATACTGGCAATAAGGTTGTGTTGCTTGAGCATTGAGCGCCAATCATAGCTGGTGTACTGACATCCTTGATCCGAATGTACTACCACTTCTGATTTTGGTTTACGTCTCCAGCACGCCACCACCAATGCATCAAGCACCAACTCTGGGTTGATCCGTGAGCTCATCGACCAGCCAATGATTTGCCTTGAAGACAGATCCATGATTACGGCCAGAAACAGCCACCCCTCTAGCGTTCTGATGTAGGTGATATCTGTTACCCACAACTGATTGGGAGCAGCCACCTGAAACTGACGGTTGAGCAGGTAGGGGGGGCCACCTGACAAGACTCCCCCGCACTTTGCGCGGCCTTTCGTTTGTCGGCGCGCTGCGACTGTATCTGCGCAGCACGCATCAATCGCAATACTCGATTTCTACCGCATACCTCCCCGATGCACAGCAGGTCCTTGCCTCGATCTTGAATTGCTCTGTGTATCGTTTGCCTGAAATGGGCACATCCTGATAAGTGTGATTGTAACGCTTCGGGGTGTCTATTAAACTCGGGGCGATTCAGTAGCAATTGTGCTGAGAAATCAGGGCATAGTATTACAGCCGGCATGCCTAGTTGAGGATGCAATTTCCAAAGGTAATTTGGTAGAACTCTTGCCCGATTACAAATCAATGGCATTAGGTATTTACGCAGTTTATCCGAGCAGGAAACACGTGCCTTCCAAAACTCGAACACTGGTAGAGTTTTTAGCCAGTAGGTTGAAGGATTTTTCCGCCAATTAGGCTGCTATGTTTGGAGCAAGAATTGATGGGCCGCAAGGGGAATGCTAAGGGTTTGGCAACAGTTACTTGCGGATAATGCGAACAGTCTTCGGTTCAGAATTAGATGGAAATCCTGATCCGGTTTTAAGTAGTACTCAACACGCGGAATCGTTTCGCGGGCGGGTCCCGCTCCCATATAATAGCTCACTGACACACACCGACCAGGAAGACACCCATGTCGCTTAGGAAATTATTGCTCGCAGTGCTGTTGTGGACGCCCGTTCTGGATGCAACGGCCCAGAATGCCCAAGCCCATAACGCACAAGAAGGCACAGGCAATCCGCTGCTGTACGCGCTAGCCTGGAAGCAGACGGCGGCGGAGTATCAGGCGCTGTATCATCAGGGTTTCAACATTGCGCGCCTGCATGTGGAAGAGGCATTGGCAGAGCGGCAGCCTGGCGACAAACCATTGGCCGTCATCAGCGATGTGGACGACACCGTGCTCCATTCTCTGACCTACTGGGGCCATCTGGTGCGGGAGAAGATGGACTTTTTCGACGATGCAGTCTGGGATCGCTGGGTGGCCGCGAATCTAGCGACCGCCACCCCCGGCGCCCTAGCATTTCTGGAATTCTGCCGCGCTAATGACGTGGAAGTGTTCTATGTCACCAATCGCGATCAGGGTGAGAACACGTTTGAACTGGCGCTGCAGCATGTGCGCACGGCCGGATTACCATTCGCCGATGAGGCACATCTGACGGTGTTGCGCGAGACCTCCAACAAGGAGCCGCGCCAAGACGAACTCATGGCACAGTACGACGTCGTGGTGATGCTAGGGGACAGTCTCAACGACTTTCGACGCAAGTACTATGTGCGCAGCGACATTGATGGCAGGATCGCCGCTATGGCGCAGGACAGTGCGCTGTTCGGCATCGACTACGTGATCTTTCCCAATCCCACTGACGGTCATTGGCTTGCTGCCATTTACGGTGACTCCGAACCAGCAGCCACGGCGGCGAATCGCCAGATACTCAAGGAGGCGGCAAGTCGGCAGGCTTGGGACGATCCACTGGCGCAGTAGTGACGTACCTATTACGAAGGCAATTTTGACGTAGCAGGGAGATGCTCGTTGACGTTGCCCTCCTCCATGCAGCCATTGTCAGGAGTCTGATGTTGATCGCTAAAGACCTGTATTTGCATCGCGCTGGCGCCGCGCTTCGTAATCTGTTTGTGGCTGACGCGCTGGCGATGCCGGTTCACTGGTACTACAGAATCAGCGACATTGAGAAAGCTTTCCCCGGTGGTATTAGACAGCTAGAGGCCGCGCCGGAGTTCCATCCATCGTCCATCATGTCGCTGCACTCCACCACAGGCGGTGGGCGCCGCTTCAGCGATGACACGAAGCCCGTGCAAGAGATTGTGGGTGACGTGATACTGAAGGGCAGGCGGCACTATTGGGGACAGGCAAACGTTCACTACCATCAGGGAATGCAAGCTGGCGAAAACACGCTGAATGCCCATTGCGCGCGTGTGCTGATGAGGTGTCTGATAGCGAAGCGTGGTTCCTATGACCCCGCAGTTTTTCTGACCGACTACATCAGTTTTATGACGTCGAATACACCATCCCATAATGACAGCTATGCCGAGTCTTATCACCGTGGCTTCTTCGCCAATCTACAACTCGGCCTGCCGCCAGAAAAATGCGCAGCAATCACCCACGACACACCGTCTATCGGCGGACTGGTGAGCATTGCCCCTCTGGTATTGGCAGAAAGGCTCCAAGACATACCGCTGCAAACTGTCCAAACGCATGCTCGGACTCACCTTGGATTAACCCATCCCGACGCTTTCCTTGCGCGCATCTGTGACGACTACGTGCAGCTGATGGATAGACTTCTGTTTCGTGACGACAACACCGCAGTCACCGCGGTCACCGCGGTCATAGCTGATGCCGCCAAAAGCAGCGTAGGACTTGATCTGCCAGCACTGATTCGCAAAAAGCACGATGATCGAGAAGTGATAGGCCAGATGTTTTCCCCGGCCTGCTACATCGATGGCGCTTGGCCCGGCATTTTGTATCTACTCTACAAATACTGGGATCAGCCTGAGACCGCGTTGCTGGCGAACACAAATCTTGGTGGCGACAATGTGCATCGCGGGGCAGCACTGGGAGTTTTGCTTGGTTTGGTTAGCAATAAGACCATAGAACACTGGTTTAGCGCACTTGTCGATCGGGAGGAAATTGAACGGGAAATTCAGCTGGTTACGGGTGCTCAGCCAGCATCCGAAAGTTGATCCCCTCATGCTCTGCGTTCAATTTAATCGTGCCTATACTTCCAACAGGCATAATTGTAGAATTTCAAAGTGTCTTTCCGTTTTTTATCGAAAAGTTCAATATAGTTAATTAATTGAATATTCTCGCTTTGAAAATTTCCGAGAAATTTACTGATTTAATCACTAAATACCCATTGCTAAGTTAGTATCTGACATAGTGTCCACTATGTTGCAGATGGCTTAGTCTTCAGAGTGCAATTCCTTAAACTGATATTCACCAGATCCAATTGTAGGAGTCTTCAACGTGTTTAAGAACCTTATAGCTGTCACTTTTTGCTTATGTTTTGCTCTAAACTCGAATGCAGAAGATAATTCAGGCGTAGAGAGTCTGGAACAATATACTGCCTTCCTAGAACAAGCCAAGGCCACTGAAACTACTAATGAAGAGACGAGCGCGGAGTTCTATAGAAGATCCAATGCTTTCTGGATGCCTAACAAATTCGCGTATAACTCTGATCCAGAAAAGTTTAGAGAAGCCATGGACCTCTATCATGAGGGGCAGGCTAAGTATGTGCGTGATCGGTCAATTGAAATAGATCGTTTTGAAAGCAGCATTGAAAACTTTCGCCGTTTTGACGCTCGTAACACGCTAGCGAAGAATCCAATTCTTTTTGTTGGTAGCTCCAGCATGGTGTTTTGGGAAACAGCAAATTCATTTCCTGAGTATCCAATCATCAATCGTGGTTTTGGTGGCGCCTCATTACCTGAGGTGATTCACTACTATGATGATGTTATCAAAAAGCACAATCCCTCCATGATATTGGTTTATTGCGATATCGACGTGGAGCAGGGTCGCTCTCCAGAATTTTCGGTAAACGCGTTTAAGCAGCTAGTGGATAAAATTGAGCAGGACTTTCCAACAACCCCCGTGCTGCTTTTATCCATGAAGCCAACCTTGATCGATGATATTCTAGGCAAAGACATTCGTAAAAATAAACTGCTTTCCAATCAGCTGATGCTTGAATATGCCGAGTCAAAAGAAACGCTGCATTATGTAGATATCACGTCTTCGATGATGGATGCAAATGGTCGCCTAAAAGACGATATTTTTATAGGTGATGGAATGCACTTGAACCCTCTAGGCTATGAATTATGGGATCCAATTATCAAGCGTGAAATCGATAAAATCCGTCACTAATCTGACTGTTTTTTCGTTTTTTCATAACTGGTGTTCAGCTTGCCCCCCCTGAGAAAATCCCCTGTGGCAACATTCCGATCAACACCGAAACCGAACTGGGGCCGAGCGGGTGTCCATCGGAGGCTCCCACCGAACCTGCTGAGGTGAAGAATTTCAAGGGGTTCTTGGCGACCGAACGCCACAGCTTTGTCGACTGAGCGGTCGATTCCCTGATTTACTTTCTGTTCCTAATGGTCTTCACCACTTTTCTGCT
>JBBSPQ010000239.1:0-4865 GCA_038258585.1 Pseudomonadales bacterium | reverse complement strand
CGGTCGTAACCTTGCACGCAATTCAAGCAACAGAATTCGCTTGGAAGGTCATGCAGACGAGCGTGGCACACGTGAGTACAACCTTGCACTGGGTGAGCGTCGTGCGAACAGCATCCGCGATTACCTGGTTGTAAATGGTGCATCACTGTCACAGATCGAAACCGTGAGTTACGGTGAAGAAAGACCTGCTCAGCAAGGGCAGGGCGAATCTACTTACCGTATGAATCGTCGGGTTGAAATCAAGTAATACCGATATAGGCAGATCAAAAGTATGAAACACATCCTCGCAGCGCTTTTTATAGCCGTACCGACCACATTGCTCAGTACTTCGGTAATGAGCGCTGCGGGGATTGTCGAAGCCCAGCCTTATTTGCCCGGCCAAACTTCTGCTGCAGGTGCAGCTGGAGTCCAACCGGGCGGCTCTACCGATGCTCTGGTAATGCTGCTGGATCAGTTCCGCGAGATGCGTGCTGAGTTGGAAACATTGCGTGGGCTCGTGGAAGAGCAGGGGTATGATCTGCGAAATCTGCAACGCGATTCAATGGATCGCTATACCGATTTGGATTCCAGGATTAGCAACCTGTCTTCGTCAGCTCAGGCGTCGGCTCCTACAGGCGCGTCCTCTGCGGCGGCATCCACACCAATGACGGCACCGGCGCAATCCCAGACTTCTCCCTCGTTGCCAGGTTATCAACCTGTCAATGCAGGTAGCCGTCCTAATTCGACGGCAGTGAATGCGAATGCGGCTCCTGTACAAAATACCCCGGCTACGGCTCCTTCGACGTCTCAGCCCGTTGTGGCAGTAAACTCAGCCACTGATATCACTCCAGTTCAGCCAACCATGTTGTCAGAACAGCAGCTCTATCAGGCTGCGCTCGATTCGTTGCTTCAGGACGAACAGTATCAGCGTGCAGCAACGGAATTTGATCAGTACCTTGGTCTGTATCCGAATGGCCGTTTTGTGACCAATGCCTATTATTGGAAAGGGCAGGCATATTTGAATTTGGCGATGCTCAATGAGGCTCGTGACGCATTTGAAGTCATCGTCAATCAGTATCCGGATGGGCGCAAAGTCGACGATGCGATGTATTCTCTAGGTACCGTATACGACAAGCTGGGCAATGCTGACAGAGCAAGGCAGCTTCTGAGACAAGTACAGTCACGCTATCCTAATACCTCAGCGGCGAATCTGGCGGATATTTATCTACGTTCGATAAATTGATAGCCGATACCGATATTTCTCTGCTCATTCATCTCTGACCCCATTATTTTTCTAACTTCATTATTTCTTAACTCTATTAGTTCTCCCGATTTCTGATTCTGCCTGTTTTGATTCGAGGTAGGGTTCAAGGTATATATGAGCAATTGCAAAACACTGCGTATCAATGAGATATTTTTCTCGCTTCAAGGTGAAACGAGGACGGTGGGTTTGCCCACAGTGTTTGTTCGCCTGACCGGATGTCCGTTGCGTTGTCAGTATTGCGATACTGCCTATGCGTTCCATAAAGGGGACGTGCAGGAAATTGATGCAATCGTCAATCAAGTATCGACGTATGGCGCGCGTTATGTGACGGTGACTGGTGGGGAGCCATTGGCGCAACCCGGGTGCTTCGAATTATTGAGCAAGTTGTGTGACAAAGGTTATGAAGTTTCGTTAGAGACAAGTGGCGCTATGCCAATTGATGATGTGGATCCGAGAGTAGTCATTGTACTTGACCTGAAGACGCCCGGTTCCGCTGAGTGCGATAAGAATCTCGAATCGAATATCAAATATTTGAAACCCCAAGACCAGGTAAAATTTGTTATATGTGATCGTCGTGACTATGAATGGGCGAAGGCAAAGTGCGATCAGTTTGATCTTGGTAATCGGGTAAGCGAAACTCTTTTTTCGCCAAGCTACGAACAGGTGGCTTATCGTGATCTTGCCGAGTGGATTCTTGCCGACAAGCTACAGGTCAGGATGCAACTGCAACTGCACAAGTTGGTGTGGGGCGATAAACCCGGTCATTAATATTGTCGAATGCGTACACACGCGCATTCCGTTTTTGATGTGGAGTGAATAACGTTATGTCTGGACCTTATGCAGGAACGAGAGAGAAACGTGCGGTCGTTCTAGTGTCCGGCGGGCTCGACTCTTCCACCTGTCTGGCAATTGCAAAATCGCAAGGGTATGAAGTTTATGCCTTGAGCTTCGATTACGGGCAACGTTCCGCCAGCGAATTGCAGGCCGCGAGTTATGTAACGTCTGCCTTTTCTGTACGGCAGCATCACGTTATTCCTTTGGGTATCGGTGAGCTTGGTGGCTCGGCGTTGACGGATGAGAGTGTAAATGTTCCAGAGCAGGAAAGTGATGGGATACCTGTCACTTATGTGCCTGCCCGCAATACAGTATTTTTGTCATACGCGTTGGCGCTGGCAGAAGTGGTCGATGCCCAAGCGATATTCATTGGCGTAAATGCGCGTGATTATTCCGGGTATCCAGATTGCAGACCGGAATTCATAGAGGCCTTTGAGAAGATGGCGAACCTTGCCACTCGTGCTGCTATTGAAGGCTCTCCCATTCGTATCGAAACGCCTCTGATCATGATGAGTAAAGCGGAAATCATTGAGGTTGGAATTGGTCTCGGCGTTGATTACGCTCAAACGGTTTCGTGTTATCAGGCCGATGTACAAGGTCGGGCATGCGGTCGGTGTGACAGCTGTCGGTTTCGTAAGAAAGGCTTTCTGGAAGCGGGTCTTACGGATCCTACCCGGTACATTTGAGGCCCGATTTTTATATTTTTTCGTCATAAAGTACTTGTCTTTTTTCGTCATGATAGTACTATGTCGCCCTTTCTTGCACGGGTCGTTAGCTCAGTCGGTAGAGCAGTTGGCTTTTAACCAATTGGTCGAGTGTTCAAGTCACTCACGACCCACCATTTTTTCCTCGTTGTTCTTCTTCTGCTGTATCCTTCAGGTATGACGGAAACTATCAGTTCGACCACAAACGGTTCAACACCAAATCTTGCAGCGGATACCGCGCTGGTCAAGCAACATCTCGCAATGGTCACATTGCCGGATTCTCTCTCGCCTGAACAAATCCTGGATTACAAATCTCGAATAGCGCAGCTTCTAAAAGAGAAGGACGCGGTATTGGTTGCCCATTACTACACTGACGCACTACTGCAGGAATTGGCTGAGGAAACAGGAGGGATGGTTTCCGACTCCTTGGAAATGGCGCGGTTCGGTCGTGATGCCAAGGCATCGACTCTGGTCGTCGCCGGCGTGCGTTTCATGGGTGAAACAGCCTGCATCCTGAGCCCTGATAAAACCGTTCTTATGCCTTCTTTGGAAGCAACCTGCTCGTTGGATATTGCCTGCCCGGTAGACGATTTCAGTGCCTTCTGCGACGCCAACCCAGATCACGTGGTCGTTGTCTATGCCAACACCTCTGCTGCAGTAAAAGCGCGTGCCGATTGGGTAGTAACCTCGAGCATTGCGGTGGATGTCGTAGAGCACCTTCATGCTCAAGGCAAGAAGATAATCTGGGCACCAGACAAACATCTTGGTGGTTACATCCAGAAACGTACTGGCGCCGACATGCTGCTATGGGATGGAGCCTGCATCGTCCACGAGGAGTTCAAGGTCAAGGGTTTGATGGACATGCGGGCGGTTTACCCGGAAGCGGCCGTGTTGGCACACCCCGAATCACCGGCAGCAGTCTTGGCAGTTGCGGATGTGGTGGGTTCTACCACTCAGATCATCAATGCCGCCATCCAGATGGAAAATTCCACCTTCATTGTCGCCACTGACAAAGGTATTTTCTACAAGCTTCAGCAACTGGCTCCTGACAAGACATTTATCATCGCCCCAACCGCTGGCGACGATGCGACTTGTCGCAGTTGTGCGCATTGCCCGTGGATGGCGATGAATTCGCTTGAAGGGCTCTATAACGCGCTTCTGCATGGTCAAAACCGTATCACTGTGGATAGGAAGCTGGCGGCGAGAGCGATGGTGCCATTGCAGCGCATGCTGGATTTCTCCAACAGAAACAAGCTGGCAGTGAAAGGGAAGGTGTAAAATTCAGCTATTACCCTCTTGAGGAGCGCTCCAAGGTTTCCACGTCCTGAGTCCGTTGCTTGAGTTTGGCGATTAACGGGCCATTATTTTCCTTCGCAGATTCGATTTTCAACGCATAGGAAAGTTGCTCCGATGCGCTTCTGAAGTCTCCTATCAGTATGAAATATTCTGCTCTGGCCTGATGCACCTTGCTGACATCGCCAACCAAACCTTCGGTTTCAGCAATCTCATACCAGAGATTGTGGTCTTCGGGGCGGTTTAGGGCTTGTTTTTCCAACACTTTTGCCGCTTCGGCGTAGTTCCGTTCCGCCGACAGAGCGTCGGCATAAGCCATGGTCAGAGGATGATTGCCTGGGTTGATTGCCAGGGGCCTGGTGAGGAATTGGTGGGCGAGCCCGGCTTCATTGCCTTGTGTGTAAATCTCCGCCTTGGTGACGAGGTAGGCGATACGGTTGGGGTCGCTATCCAGCAATGGTTGCAATGCTTCATGTGCGTTCTTGAATTGCTTGTCTTTTAGGTATGCCAGCACCAAACCGTAACGTGCCGCCTTTTTGGCTGATTCGTCAGTGGCGACATTGAGATCCGTCTGGAATTGCGTAATAACGGCATCTGTACTACTGGCATAGTAAACCTGCACGCGAGCACGCATCAGCTGATATTCCAAGCTGAGTGTTGCGGGGCGGGCGGGATAACGATTGGCCCGACCGCGAGTATCTGCAACCCGGGACTCGGTGACGGGGTGTGACAAAAGGAATTCGGGCGGACGTGTGCTGTAGCGGCTGGCTGCCATTAAGCGCTCAAACATG
>JBBSPQ010000238.1:0-4866 GCA_038258585.1 Pseudomonadales bacterium | reverse complement strand
CAAAGACTCGGGCATCACAAAGAACCCAAACACAAGGTTGGAGAAAGCCAGACACGCCGCTGCCACAAATGGCAAACGGTCACCATACTCGCCCAGCAGCCCGCCAATGACTGGCCCCACGATAAAGCCGATCCCAAACGCAGCGCCGACTAGACCAAAGGTCTGACTGCGTTTCTCTACTGGTGTAGTATCGGCAATCACGGCATAGCAGGTGCTGTAAGTGGACGCGGCGATACCTGCAATAAGACGACCAAGAAACAGCCAAGCGAGCGTTGGCGCCCACGCCATTATCAGGTAGTCGATTCCCAGCAAGAGCAGAGTGAACAGCAATACCGGCCGGCGGCCAAAGCGATCAGAAATATTGCCCATGATCGGGGAGAAGAAAAACTGCATGAGCGCATAGACCATGATCAACCAGCCCCCGAAACGGGCTGCGCTGGATAATCCCTCACCGGTAACACCCATGATTAACTGAGGCATTACCGGCATGATGATGCCGAAGCCTATGGAGTCGATAAGCAGAGTAATGAAAACAAAGCCGATGGTATATTTGTGAGTCATAATGTCTTGTTCTTGTTATATGTGCTGATTCGCAGGGGCCTAATTTGCCGCAAGCGCAGTAAACTACTACTGCACAGCTGAATTGACAACTTCTGTGTCAATTGCAATCGCCAAAGCATGCTGACATCATTCCCGGCAATAAATTTATTCAAGCATGAGGCTTCACCGTGGCAATCTCTCTGCAGGAACAACTTCTCAAGGCCGGACTGGTCAAGGAGAAGCAGTTCAAGAAAAGTAACAGTGAAAAGCGCAAGCAGGTTAAGCAGCAACAACACAGCAAGGCAGGCGTCGTAGACGAAGCTAAAGAGGCCGCAAAACTGGCTCTGGCGGAAAAGGCCGATCGAGATCGTGCGCTGGCCAAGGAACAGAACAAAGTCGCCGAGAGCAAGGCAGTGGCAGCGCAGATAAAACAGATCGTGCTGCTGAATCGTCAGCCAAAAAACTATGGCGAAGTGGCCTACAATTTTGTCGACGATAAGAAGATTAAGTCGCTGTATGTGGACCAGACAACCATCGAACATCTGAGTAACGGACTTCTGGCCATCGTCAAACTCGATGACAAATATGAGATCGTTCCACAAAAAGCCGCGTTGAAAATTCAACAGCGTAATCCTGCTATCGTTATCGTTTGTATTACGCAGACTAAGGCAACAGATGGCAGCACAGAAGACGATCCTTACGCCGATTTCAAAGTGCCGGACGATCTAATGTGGTAGCCCTTTTTCAGTGTAATGTAGGCGGGATTATCACTCTGTGGGTCGAGCCGCGCAGCGGGACTGGGACTGCTGGATCTAAGTTTCGTTCAATGGTCCGACGCATGGTTCTACAACTAGATTCCTACGAACGTCGATAAATCATTGAGTCAAGTCCGCCGCACGGTATCAGCGTTGGATGTGGGGTGAAGGGGAGCTGAAGCGTCGGGCGCCAAGGATGGTGCCCGCCGAGCCTGCACATGGATGTGCGTCTTTTGGAGTCTCCAGAATCCCTTCACCCGGCAGCCAATGCGCGTTGCGAAGATCAGTCCCCAATTGTCTTTGTTAGAAATTTTTTGCTACAAAGCCCGCTTTTAACAACAACCTGCAAAATCATATAAGGACTCACCATGATCGACAGACTCTCATCGCTTTGCCCACTAGCCGGCCGCATCATTCTGGGTCTCTATTTCATCCTTCCGGGTGGGCTCATGAAGATATTCAACTATCAAGGCACTGCCGACTACATGGCAGAGCACGGCATGGTGCTTATCCCCTTGTTTCTGGTTCTCACGATTATTATTCAACTGGGTGCAGGTGGCGCCCTTATAGTTGGCTATCAGACCCGTCTGGCAGCCTTTCTGCTGGCCGGCCTCACATTGGTCATCAGTCTGGTCATGCACGACTTCTGGACCATGGAGCCCGGTTTGCAGACCAGTCATGAAACACAGAATTTCGTCAAGAATCTGGGTATTATGGCTGGCCTTCTCGTGATGAGCGGACTGGGCGCCGGCGCCTTCAGCATCGATAACCGCCTCTCCAATAAACAACAACGACAATAAGCAGACCCTGTCCATGGCAATCAAATCAACCGTACTCAAGGCCGAGTTACAAATCTCGGACATGAACCGTCATTATTACCAGACTCATCAGTTGACGCTGGCGCTACATCCTTCGGAGACTGAGGAAAGGATAATGGTTCGGTTGGTAGCCTTTGCGTTGCATGCTAGCAGCAGCCTGAGTTTCACTAAAGGCATCAGCACCGAGGACGAACCGGACCTGTGGCAGAAGGATCTGACCGAGCACATCACGCTGTGGGTTGAACTCGGTCAGCCAGAGGAAAAGAGAATCAAGAAGGCCTGTGGGCGCGCCGACGAGGTTTTCATCTATACTTATCAGCCCCGTAACTCAGGACCGTGGTGGGAGAAACTGGAGGAGAAGTTGCAACGCTTTGAAAAACTTCAAGTACTGAGTCTGCACACGGTTTCGACGACTACGCTGGCAGATTTGTGCGATCGCAACATGTCTTTGCAATGCACCATTCAGGACAACAGCGTCTATATCTCGTCCGCAGATAAAGAAGTGGAACTGACGCTTAAAGCCCTGAAAGGTGAATGAAATCTGTCTGTGTTTTTCTGAAATTTTTATGCCGAATTGCGGCTCGCGTTGATATTGCCGAACAATGATCGCATGACCATTTTCTCGTACTGCGCCAGATATTGCGGATCATCGTCCTGACGCGCCTGTTGAATACGTATCAAAGCGTATTGCTGCACGGTCAGCAAAGGCAGCACCACCCGCTCACGTAATTGTATGCTCATGCGACTACGGGGATGATCCTCCATCAACCATTGCTGGCCCGCCACTCGCAATACCATTTCCTTGCTCAGTTCATATTCGTCATGGAGCAGCTTCCAGAATTTACCGAAGCGGGGATCTTTTTCCATATAACGAGTCAACTGGAAGTTGGTTTTGCTCATGCTCTGCATGCTGTTGGAAATCAATGCCCGAAAAAAACGGGAGCGCTGATACAGATGAACACAGGCGTCAAAAGTGCCTTTATCTTCCTGTTCCTTCAACGCAGCGCCCAAACCGTAAAAACCCGGCACATTCTGCTTCAGCTGACTCCAGGCACCTACGAAAGGAATCGCACGTAAATCCTCGAACTTCAGTTTACTGGTGCCGCCTCGTTTCGCCGGACGACTGCCTATGTTAGTCATGGCGTAATAGTTCAGCGTACTCATTTCCTCCAGATACGGAAGAAATAGATCGTGCTTCTTGAATGCATCGTAGCTGCCGTAGCTCGACTGAGCCAACTCTTCCAGCAGAGCACGCTGCTCATCCGTCAGCTCTCGTTCGGGGCGATCGTAAAGGTTATTCTCCAGCCCGGCAGTAATTAGTTGTCCTAGGTTATGCACGGCGGCAGCCTTGATGCCATAGAACGTGCTGATTGATTGTCCTTGCACGGTCATTTGTATCTGGTTGCTCTCGATTTTACGTCCCATGGCGGCGTAGAACAGATAAGTGTCGCCACCGCCACGCGCGGGCGGTCCACCGCGTCCGTCGAAGAAAATCACTTCAACACCAGAGGCGCGCGAGATTGCCGTCAGATCTTCCTTGGCGCGGTAGATTGCCCAGTTCGCCATCAAGTAACCACCGTCTTTGGTGCCATCAGAAAATCCGAGCATGACCGTCTGTCGTTGCCGCCTCTTTTCAAGATGATCCTGATAGTGATGATTACTGTAAATGTGCGACATGGAGTCCCCTGCCCGCTGCAGGTCATCCACCGTTTCAAACAACGGCACGATATCGACTGTCAGATCGCAATCGGACCAGCCACATAGACGGAACAACGCAAATACCTTGGCAATGTCTTCAGCGCCACGGCAATTGCTGATGATGTATCTATGCGCGGCGCGCTCACCGTTCTGACGCTGAATTTCCCGAATAACACCGAACGAACCAAGCGTGTCGCGAACGACAGGATCGCTGAAAGCAGTGGGATCGACATTGCCTTTACAACTTAACAGTGCATCGACCTGTTCCTGCCAACCCAGCTCTGCATTATCTGCTGGCAAGACGTCCTGATGCAGTTTGATGACTTCGTTCAGTGCCGCTGAAATGACTCGACTGTCTTGACGGATATCGAGGCTCGCAAAATGGAAACCAAACAACTGCACCTTGCGGCGGAAAGACTGCAGCTGGTCAAGATAAAGGCTCTGATGCTGCGCAACTAGAACTCGCTCAATCGCATCGAGCTCAGTGAGAAAGTGTTGAATATCCAGCACAACCTCTGTCTCGGTTTCGCTGAGCTCGTCATGCAGTAGATGTTCCAGATCTTCCAGCCGCTTATACGTGTCACGAAAGCTCAAACGACGTTTCAGAGCGCGAATATTCTGGTGATAACAACCAAGGATGGTGAAGCGCAGTTTCTCAGCAACTTTCAGCGTCGTGTCTGTGGTAACGAAAGGGTTGCCATCTCGGTCACCGCCCGGCCAGAACCCTACACTAATGAGTTCTTTATTGCGGGTAATTTGCGCAGGATGATGTTCGGCGAGCTGGTCGATGAGATCGCCGATTCCCGGATAGAAAATATTGCCAAGGTACCAAGTCAGTAACACTGCTTCATCGTAAGGAGAAGGTTTCTGTTTCTGAAAGAAAGGAGTGTTGCCAAGCTGTTGCAAAAGATCGCGCGCCGTTCCAATTTGGTTATTGGAAATCGCATCGGTGAGATCGGAAATAATGGCGAGAACCTGCCCCGGATAAAACTGAGTCGGGTGGGCAGTCAACACGACCCGGACACCGAAGTTTTCAAGCAGCGCCGCCAGCTTGT
>JBBSPQ010000237.1:0-4872 GCA_038258585.1 Pseudomonadales bacterium | reverse complement strand
ATGCCGCCGCTTCCGCCCGTCTTAAACCCGACAACAACAAGACCGCGACGAGCGCCTGGTTGCGTTTCTCCTGGGGCGTGTCACCAGTCCATTGGCGCAGCAGCTTATCGGCTTCAGCGGGGGTCAGGGCTTTCTTCGCCCGTTCCTGGGATTTGGCCTGATCACTCATGGCCGGGGCTTTAATCACCTTGAGGGCTTCGTGTAAACGCCGGGCTTCATCATCGCCCGGTGTCAGGATAAAGCGCATCTGGGCCAGCTTGCGCAGCGCCGACAACTGCCGCTGGCGCGTGGCCTTGGTCGTCTCACCACTGGCGAGGAAATCGAGGACACGCCGTGGCATCAGTTCTATCGGATCAAAGCCGCGCTCGGCACACCACGCCTGCCAGGCCCGCAGCGTCTGGGCATAGATGCGGGCACTGCTGGCAGCGACGGTGGAGAGCAGCAGCTCACTCAGGGCAGCGAAATCGGTCTCGGTCGGGACGGGTAAATGGGTATTGGAAGGGGTGATCGCAGACGACATGGGTTTCTCCGGATGGTGTACGAAAAGCAGTATTTACGTACGCTATCTTACACCAGATTTAGCCGATTTTCCACCCTCTTTAGACCGCTGAATGTGCCCTCAAAAACCTCAATGACAACTCAGTGTTTGTCCCTATAGGCTGTTCCCGACAAGCCCTCTTGTACTAATGCCTCTGACTTTCACTTCAGAAAAGTCGGCCTCTAGATGATCTTTTTTACGATAAGGAAAATTGCACCAAGATATCTTTTTATGGAAGATTTAAACTCTTAGTAGATAAATTGGTCAATCGAATAGCTTCATCTACATCGCTACAATATATGATCAACAATCTATCTTGACTACCGACTCCTCACTTGTGGCGTGGCATCAGGGCGGACGTGATTCTTAGGATTATGCGATCCTATCATCTTTGCGCCGTAGGGACAAAAAGAGACCAAGAAGCAAAATAGCCAAGCCAAATATATATGAACCTATCCATGATGTAATAAACTGAAGCCCAAAAGGGGCCGCATTTCCAGAATATGTTGCTTGCAATCGCGCTTCATCCGAAAAAATGTTATACAACTCAAATGTATTTTCAACAAAGATGACAAAGATAAGTAGAGCAATTACCAAGAGTGAAAGGCCTAGAAAAAGGTGAAATCGTCTTCTTTTATAGATGATAGTTGTGCTACGGTTCAAGCCTTTATTGATGAATAAAATTAATAACAGAGACAAAAGAGCAAAAGGCGACACTAACAACCCAATACCTAGTATAACATTAAATAAAATGTTGCTAATTGCGGCTAATCGCAGAAAATGGGCACATAAGCATCCGGGGAAAAATGCTAAGAGAAGATATATTGAAAGGGCTATTGATGGTCTGATTGTAGTTTTTTCAATCACAAGAGACTCCTAGAAAGATATGATAGTTTCCCATAACATTGATACACGTTATGGGAAACTATTTCTCACACCAGATCATTCATTCCATGACTATTAATATAATCGGCTACTAACGCTCTGGATATGGAACTGATGGGCGACACCAATAGTCATTTGGTGCTATTCTGCATATTGCTATCCAAGGGTACTGATCTGGAATTGTTGAACGATTGCCAATAGCATCTGGTACAGAACTTGACAACACCGCTCGTAAATAGTTACCAAGCTGACATGGCGGAACCTGTCTGTACCAAATATCAGCACCTATTGACATACCTGCATAGGCTAAGTTTTCGTCTTGCCAAGAAGCACCTCCAGAAAAATCTGGAAACCCCAAATCTTCATGTACGTAATTGCCAATCAGCGCAAGTATTTCACTCAATGCGCCTCCATGTGCTACTGAAGACATGTAAGGTACAAAGTGGAAGAGTTGGTTCTTCCCGTCGTCATAATCGGGATGAAGCCCACTATTGTTGTTTCCACCAAAGGGTGACACTCCATCCAGCAAGCCAGCTGAAACAGGTTCTGTCCCCGGTACAATAAGTCCGTCTATTAGCCCTTCTAGCAAACTCATGCCTGTCCATTGATCTGTTCCTACAAAGATGCGACTTAGCTCACTTGTAATTTCAAGTGTTGAAAATCCTAATTCGCATCCATAGTCTGCTGTTCGTGCAAGAACTTCAAGTTCTGTAATTCCTTTAGCCATCGCAAGATTTCGGAGTTCTATCGCACGTTGATTTAGGGCATCTTTTCGGCTATTGTACAAGTTCGTGTCACACCGCGACAGACAATTAAAGAGAGGCCAAGGACTAGGTGCATATCTATGAGCTTGATAACAACCTTCTGAACATTTAGCATGAACTTGCTCTCTAGTACAAGCTCCCGCATTGTAATAATCTGCTACTTCTTTTAACGAAGGAGCACCGATACTTCCATATTCACCTACAGCACTTATAGAAATGCATCCTTGTGAACCGTCTGCAAGTGTTCCCGGCTTATAACCTGCTGTGCAAGCCTGTCGTCCATTCGGATCGACAGCATTGGGCGTATTGCCTTCAACCCACGAGTACCCATTCAGACTCATGGGATGTTGCGCTATCCCCTCAAACGGATCAAGGCTCACAAAAGTCCCTAGCTCCGGCGAGAGATACCGCGCTCGCAGGTACACCAGCCCGTTCTCATCGGTCTGTTCGCCGGTGAAGCCATAGGGAAGGCCCAGATTGCCCTGTGTCCCGAAGGGAACGCCAGCAGGGTGTCATTGGTCGTTTATGAATTAACTGAGCTTGACTCGCTGTATATTCAGAAAGTGGACGTGTCGTCGAGATAACGATCTTCTGTTTGATGTCCGGTCGCTAGAGCGAAGTCTACAAAGTATAGTGTACTATGGGAAATGTGGCGACTCTGTTAAGACACTTGATAATTATTATCGCATTCGCCATAATCAGAAAAATTTACTTTTTAAGCGAAGAATGAACGATGTCCGACAGACCTGAAATTACACAAAAACAGATTCAATCCCGTGCCACCAGCCAGAGCTTTTCACGCGGCAAGTCACTCTATAGTGATGACTCAATCTCACAAACTGTCCGACGCGGTGATGAAATTGAAGCGCGATGCAGAGGATCGTATCCCGAACCTTATCGGGTATGGGTAAAGTTCAACGGTTCAGAAGTCAGCGCCACAGGTTGTAACTGTGAATACGATTGGGGTGGCGATTGCAAGCACATCGTCGCTTTGTTGCTTACGTATCTAAATGAGCCTGACCGATTTGAAGAACGTCAGACATTGCAAGTCGCACTGATGTCACGCAACAAAGAAGATTTGGTAGACATCATTATACTGATGGTCACACGTTATCCTGACCTGCAAGACATCGTGGATCACCCAACACCTAATGAAATCGCCACGGGCATGATTCCCCTTGATACCCTTTCATTCCGTCAGGAATTGCGCGATGCATTCACCAGTTATGATGATTATTATGACTATCGAGGCGATCCCATGATTCACAAGGCTATCGGTTGTCCGTATAGGCCATTTCCGACAAGCGCTGTTGTCCTAATGCCCCTGACTTTCGCTTCAGAAAAGCCTGCCTTTAGATGAACGTTTTCTGTATAAGGAAATTGCCCTGAAGTGATCCTTTTCTGTATAAGGAAATTGCCCGGAAGTGATCGTTTTTGGTTAAGGAATCGCACTTTTATTAGCATCGTCTCCGCGTCAGGAAAGTACTGGAAGTGAGGAGGCAGATATTTGCTGACTAAATCACATTATCTACTAAAGTGAAGTAAGGATATTCACTCCTGAATGACCGCTGTGGGTAGACCGATACTTGTGCATGTCAGAAGTGGAGGTATAGGCGAAAGACCACAGATAAACTTAGGACAGGTCAGATCATTATTAACGATAATCTACAGGTGGGATACTACGCTGGTTTTGCGGCGTTTAGGCTCACGTAGGATGAAAATGCTATAATCTCTGGCTCTGGGATTTTACTCGAAGGTGGCAGCCGAGAGTTTGTAAAGTTTTCAATGCAAGGCATGCCTTGCACTATATTTAGTACAACGCATTGTAGCTAGCAATTTGAGAAAAAGATTTTTATAAGTCTTCATAACATCCTGATACCCTACCTTCCAGGTAAAGAGAATTCACACACAATAAAACAGGTAACAGAGCTATTACTGATTAGGGCGGACACAACGCAAGCCATTATTCTTAACTCCAATATTCGAGACATCCCCGTATCGAAAGGCACTACGCAAATTTGTGCTTACTACGTCAAACGAGCCACCACGCAACACACGTAATGTGTATATCGGAATTCTGTAGTTAAATTCAGCTACAGACTCGTCACTTTCACGCCCATCATCCTTTACAAAAGGATACGTGTAAAGTCCTTGATAATTAAAATTTGGATACTGAGAATCATCCAAATCGTCATAACGTGTACTCATCCATTCCCATACGTTCCCTGCCATATCGATTGCGCCTATCCATGACGCACCTTCGGGTCGAAGTGCGTTGCCGCCAATATCCATGATCGGCAGAGGCCCGGTAGATATTGGACGATTATACACCGCCGCACTCTCGATAAAGTTATTGCCCCAAGGGTAAATCAAGCTGTCTGGGCCACGTGCAGCATATTCCCATTCACTTTCGGTTGGCAGGCGTGCATCGCGCTGTTTGCAATAGTCACGGGCGTCGAACCAGTTGATGCTGTCTACGGGGTTCAAATCGCCAGCAAATTCGCTAGGCGGTTCCTCACCCGTCACCTGCCTGTACTGCCCGTTAGTGACTTCATATTTGTCGATCCAGAATAGCTCGTCAAAGCATTGGATGTGTACTGGCTGTTCATCCGCACCAGCCACACTGCCCATGTAAAAACACCCCTGCGGCACCTGTACCATCACCACGTCGAATTTATCGATCAT
>JBBSPQ010000236.1:0-4875 GCA_038258585.1 Pseudomonadales bacterium | reverse complement strand
CGCCGATTATCCCTTTGACGAATACGAGTTTGGAAAGCCAGTTGATCATCAGCAGGTAATCTGGAACCGCGAACGAATCAGCAACTCACAAAACGGGATCGTGAAAGAAATCAAAGGCGCGGACACGTTCATCTTTGGTCATACGCCAGCAGTGAAACCACTCAAGTTTGCCAACCAAATGTATATCGATACCGGCGCAGTGTTCTGCGGAAACCTAACATTGATTCAGGTACAGGGAGAAGGCGCATGAGACTCGAAAGCGTAGCTAAATTTCATTCGCCAAAAAGCCCGATGATGAGCGACTCACCACGGGCCACGGCTTCTGACTCTCTTTCCGGTACTGATGTGATGGCTGCTATGGGGATGGCGCAATCACAAGCCGGATTCGGTATGGCTGCATTCTGCGGTAAGCACGAACTCAGCCAGAACGACAAACAAAAGGCTATCAACTATCTGATGCAATTTGCACACAAGGTATCGGGGAAATACCGTGGTGTGGCAAAGCTTGAAGGAAATACTAAGGCAAAGGTACTGCAAGTGCTCGCAACATTCGCTTATGCGGATTATTGCCGTAGTGCCGCGACGCCGGGGGCAAGATGCAGAGATTGCCATGGTACAGGCCGTGCGGTTGATATTGCCAAAACAGAGCTGTGGGGGAGAGTTGTCGAGAAAGAGTGCGGAAGATGCAAAGGCGTCGGCTATTCAAGGATGCCAGCAAGCGCAGCATATCGCGCTGTGACGATGCTAATCCCAAACCTTACCCAACCCACCTGGTCACGCACTGTTAAGCCGCTGTATGACGCTCTGGTGGTGCAATGCCACAAAGAAGAGTCAATCGCAGACAACATTTTGAATGCGGTCACACGTTAGCAGCATGATTGCCACGGATGGCAACATATTAACGGCATGATATTGACTTATTGAATAAAATTGGGTAAATTTGACTCAACGATGGGTTAATTCGCTCGTTGTGGTAGTGAGATGAAAAGAGGCGGCGCTTACTACCGATTCCGCCTAGTTGGTCACTTCGACGTATCGTCTGGAACTCCAACCATCGCAGGCAGAGAGGTCTGCAAAATGCAATCCCGAAACAGTTCGCAGGTAATAGTTAGAGCCTGCATAACTGTTTCGGGATTTTTTATATCTGCACAACAGGTAAGAGCATTGAGTCGATAATCGTGAAGAGTCGGCGAGCCTGGTTAGCCAGTGCTCTTTCCGTTGTGCTGAATTAAGCGAATACCGGAAGCAGAACCGGATCACCAAATGCGTACAGGCGTCATCGCCGCCCAGCAACAGCACAACCCAAACTGAGCCGTAGCCACTGTCTGTCCTGAATTCATTAGTAATAGTTACGCTGCGGCCTTTTACACATGACCTTCGTGAAAGCGGGTGGCAGGAGGTCGCGCTAACAACCTCCTGCCGTTTTGCCCGTGCATATCGGTCACGAACAAATCTGATTACTAAACACAGTAGCCTGGATTTGTTCTATCAGTAATCGACCTTATTCCTAATTAAATAGAGCAAATCCCCTTATTGGGGGTAAGACATGAAGATGCCAGAAAAACATGACCTGTTGGCCGCCATTCTCGCGGCAAAGGAACAAGGCATCGGGGCAATCCTTGCGTTTGCAATGGCGTACCTTCGCGGCAGATATAATGGCGGTGCGTTTACAAAAACAGTAATCGACGCAACGATGTGCGCCATTATCGCCTAGTTCATTCGTGACCTTCTCGACTTCGCCGGACTAAGTAGCAATCTCGCTTATATAACGAGCGTGTTTATCGGCTACATCGGTACTGACTCGATTGGTTCGCTTATCAAACGCTTCGCTGCTAAAAAAGCCGGAGTAGAAGATGGTAGAAATCAATAATCAACGTAAGGCGTTCCTCGATATGCTGGCGTGGTCGGAGGGAACTGATAACGGACGTCAGAAAACCAGAAATCATGGTTATGACGTCATTGTAGGCGGAGAGCTATTTACTGATTACTCCGATCACCCTCGCAAACTTGTCACGCTAAACCCAAAACTCAAATCAACAGGCGCCGGACGCTACCAGCTTCTTTCCCGTTGGTGGGATGCCTACCGCAAGCAGCTTGGCCTGAAAGACTTCTCTCCGAAAAGTCAGGACGCTGTGGCATTGCAGCAGATTAAGGAGCGTGGCGCTTTACCTATGATTGATCGTGGTGATATCCGTCAGGCAATCGACCGTTGCAGCAATATCTGGGCTTCACTGCCGGGCGCTGGTTATGGTCAGTTCGAGCATAAGGCTGACAGCCTGATTGCAAAATTCAAAGAAGCGGGCGGAACGGTCAGAGAGATTGATGTATGAGCAGAGTCACCGCGATTATCTCCGCTCTGGTTATCTGCATCATCGTCTGCCTGTCATGGGCTGTTAATCATTACCGTGATAACGCCATTACCTACAAAGCCCAGCGCGACAAAAATGCCAGAGAACTGAAGCTGGCGAACGCGGCAATTACTGACATGCAGATGCGTCAGCGTGATGTTGCTGCGCTCGATGCAAAATACACGAAGGAGTTAGCTGATGCTAAAGCTGAAAATGATGCTCTGCGTGATGATGTTGCCGCTGGTCGTCGTCGGTTGCACATCAAAGCAGTCTGTCAGTCAGTGCGTGAAGCCACCACCGCCTCCGGCGTGGATAATGCAGCCTCCCCCCGACTGGCAGACACCGCTGAACGGGATTATTTCACCCTCAGAGAGAGGCTGATCACTATGCAAAAACAACTGGAAGGAACCCAGAAGTATATTAATGAGCAGTGCAGATAGAGTTGCCCATATCGATGGGCAACTCATGCAATTATTGTGAGCAATACACACGCGCTTCCAGCGGAGTATAAATGCCTAAAGTAATAAAACCGAGCAATCCATTTACGAATGTTTGCTGGGTTTCTGTTTTAACAACATTTTCTGCGCCGCCACAAATTTTGGCTGCATCGACAGTTTTCTTCTGCCCAATTCCAGAAACGAAGAAATGATGGGTGATGGTTTCCTTTGGTGCTACTGCTGCCGGTTTGTTTTGAACAGTAAACGTCTGTTGAGCACATCCTGTAATAAGCAGGGCCAGCGCAGTAGCGAGTAGCATTTTTTTCATGGTGTTATTCCCGATGCTTTTTGAAGTTCGCAGAATCGTATGTGTAGAAAATTAAACAAACCCTAAACAATGAGTTGAAATTTCATATTGTTAATATTTATTAATGTATGTCAGGTGCGATGAATCGTCATTGTATTCCCGGATTAACTATGTCCACAGCCCTGACGGGGAACTTCTCTGCGGGAGTGTCCGGGAATAATTAAAACGATGCACACAGGGTTTAGCGCGTACACGTATTGCATGATGCCAACGCCCCGGTGCTGACACGGAAGAAACCGGACGTTATGATTTAGCGTGGAAAGATTTGTGTAGTGTTCTGAATGCTCTCAGTAAATAGTAATGAATTATCAAAGGTATAGTAATATCTTTTATGTTCATGGATATTTGTAACCCATCGGAAAACTCCTGCTTTAGCAAGATTTTCCCTGTATTGCTGAAATGTGATTTCTCTTGATTTCAACCTATCATAGGACGTTTCTATAAGATGCGTGTTTCTTGAGAATTTAACATTTACAACCTTTTTAAGTCCTTTTATTAACACGGTGTTATCGTTTTCTAACACGATGTGAATATTATCTGTGGCTAGATAGTAAATATAATGTGAGACGTTGTGACGTTTTAGTTCAGAATAAAACAATTCACAGTCTAAATCTTTTCGCACTTGATCGAATATTTCTTTAAAAATGGCAACCTGAGCCATTGGTAAAACCTTCCATGTGATACGAGGGCGCGTAGTTTGCATTATCGTTTTTATCGTTTCAATCTGGTCTGACCTCCTTGTGTTTTGTTGATGATTTATGTCAAATATTAGGAATGTTTTCACTTAATAGTATTGGTTGCGTAACAAAGTGCGGTCCTGCTGGCATTCTGGAGGGAAATACAACCGACAGATGTATGTAAGGCCAACGTGCTCAAATCTTCATACAGAAAGATTTGAAGTAATATTTTAACCGCTAGATGAAGAGCAAGCGCATGGAGCGACAAAATGAATAAAGAACAATCTGCTGATGATCCCTCCGTGGATCTGATTCGTGTAAAAAATATGCTTAATAGCACCATTTCTATGAGTTACCCTGATGTTGTAATTGCATGTATAGAACATAAGGTGTCTCTGGAAGCATTCAGAGCAATTGAGGCAGCGTTGGTGAAGCACGATAATAATATGAAGGATTATTCCCTGGTGGTTGACTGATCACCATAACTGCTAATCATTCAAACTATTTAGTCTGTGACAGAGCCAACACGCAGTCTGTCACTGTCAGGAAAGTGGTAAAACTGCAACTCAATTACTGCAATGCCCTCGTAATTAAGTGAATTTACAATATCGTCCTGTTCGGAGGGAAGAACGCGGGATGTTCATTCTTCATCACTTTTAATTGATGTATATGCTCTCTTTTCTGACGTTAGTCTCCGACGGCAGGCTTCAATGACCCAGGCTGAGAAATTCCCGGACCCTTTTTGCTCAAGAGCGATGTTAATTTGTTCAATCATTTGGTTAGGAAAGCGGATGTTGCGGGTTGTTGTTCTGCGGGTTCTGTTCTTCGTTGACATGAGGTTGCCCCGTATTCAGTGTCGCTGATTTGTATTGTCTGAAGTTGTTTTTACGTTAAGTTGATGCAGATCAATTAATACGATACCTGCGTCATAATTGATTATTTGACGTGGTTTGATGGCCTCCACGCACGTTGTGATATGTAGATGATAATCATTATCACTTTACGGGTCCTTTCCGGTGATCCGACAGGTTACGGGGCGGCGACCT
>JBBSPQ010000235.1:0-4875 GCA_038258585.1 Pseudomonadales bacterium | reverse complement strand
GCCCCCTGACCAACCCCCCCCCAACGCGAAGCGAACGCGCGTCCGCTTCCCGCCCCTTCTGCAACTCTCTATGTTGCTTACCTAAAAAAACTCGTGCAAATTCTCGTGATTTTTTGTAAGATTAAATACTTTATAACATGTGTAAATTGTGGGAAAATGTCGATAGGACTTAAAAACACCATTCAACCAGAAAGAAGGCAGTAAATGTTTGGGAGTCGCGTAACCAGCAGCACGAAAGTGACGGAAGACGGTCGTATCCGGGTGTCCATCATGGTAGACGGGCGAGAGACTGAGCACAAGTGGTTCGCTCGGAGTCAGAGCCAGAGAGCTAGTGAGTGGGCGAGTGTGGCCGTGATGAGAACAGAGGATGAGGTCTACCAGAACGCAAAAGGGTAGGGCGTGAGGTGAGAGGTGGCTGATGTCAGCCCCCTCTTTTAGTGAGAACAGAGAGGGAAGCCGGAGATGAATCAGGTCAGTGGGGATCAGCTCGTGCAACTGGATGGGAGGATTCGGGCAGTGGTTAAGGTGGATGGTGTCGAAGTCAATCACATGATGTTTGCCAGCAATCAGACGCGGGATGCTAACCGGTGGTTGGTATAAGCCAAGAAGATTGAGCTGGATAGGATTTGTCGTGGAGGTAGTTGATGCGAACCAGTGCTGAGTTAGTGGAAGAGTTGGGGATTAAGGCGACAAGCCATGCCATGCTTCGCTATCCTGGAGAACGAACACTGTACGCGTTGGCGATGGTGCGTGCCAATGTGCATGTGCAGGTGTACTTAGTTCGTGCCGATGCTGCGGGTCGACCAACGGCGGAAGATGGTCTGCGCGATTTGATTGAAGCGGCACAAGTGGCCAGCCGGGGCGTGGAAGATCTGTCCCGCTTGGTGGAGGGGCATGTGGACCGGAGAAAGATGGAGTTGCTATTTCGGGGCGTGATGGTATCGGTAGGGCCGCTGTGGAAGCTGCTGGGAAATGAGGATTTGTACGAGTCAGTTGTCTCCGGTAGCAGCACATCCGCGTGTGCAAAAGAATTGTAACATTGATTACTTGGTAACATGTGTAATACAATGTAATCCGCAGGGAGGGAGAGAGTATGGTCGAGGATGGGGTTCTCTGCCGTGTACCAGCCTCGTTAGTTAGGGCTGGCGACAATGATCGCAAGGTCTTTGACCCGGCGAAGTTGCGGGAATTAGCCGACAGCATTGCCGAACACGGACTTGCACAGCCACCCACGGTGCGTTCGGTCCCGGAGGGTGGGTACGAATTGATTGCCGGAGAGCGACGCTTCAGGGCGATGACTGCGGTGCTTCATTGGGATGTCGTCCCTGTGATTGTGAGGGAGATGGGAGACGAGCAAGCCAGTGGAGTCATGTTGGCAGAGAACACTAGCCGGGCCGACTTGAACCCGATCGAAGAGGCTAATGCCTATGCGTCTAGGATTGCGTTACATGATTGGTCGGTGGCGGAGGTTGCGTCAAAAGCGGGTGTCAGTGTGGACCGTGTACGTGGTCGGTTAGCCCTGATCAACTTACAGACTAATGTCCAGAAGTTCGTATCGGTGGGACAGTTGCCTCTGCAACACGCAGAGGTACTTGGCCAGCAGACGCCAACGATTCAGAGCCAAGCGGTCAGAGTGTGGTTGGCCAAGCCGAACATGACGTTGACTGAGCTAAGAGAGGTGGTTAGCCAGTTGGTGTCAGCTTCTGCGCAACCGTTGATGTTCTTGGTGGCAGATGAGTTGGAAGCTCAGGTGCGGACGAATCCGAAATCGATCATTGGCCAGGATGCCGACATTCCGATAGTAGAGGATGACACGGTGCCGGACTTCGAGGCAGGTCGTAAGGAAACAGTCGGAGAGGCCTGTCACCGATACATGCGTGAGCTGGAAAGTAAGGGGATGACCAGTGAAGCGTCAGCGGTCGGAAAGTTGTATCGAGCGCTGGTTCGTTCCCGTAAGACATTCGCGGCAGGGAATGTGCTGGAACGTGGCAAGTAAGAGATCTGCCGTGGTGGTGGTAGTCACGCAGCCGTCTCCCCTACTCGCCGTGTAGACGTGAGAGCTGTAGATCATGGCTCACGATAGGATAGCAATTTTTAGATGAATATATTTCAGCGTGGCTGCTGGCGGTAATGCGTAGCTGAGATGGCAACGAAGAAAACGAAGGTCAGAAAATCGCCAAAGACCTGGGAGCAACTCAGGAAGCAGCATGACAAGAGTTGGTATGCTGCCTACCGGCGTAGTCATCATTGGCGTCGTCTGCGCAAGCAAGTGTTGGAGGCGCGCCGGTATCGCTGCGAGTCATGCGGCAAGGAAGATCCCTACAAGGATGAACGGCGTGGCCATCGTCTTTCGCTTCACCATCTCACGTATGAACGCATCGGCAAGGAGAGGCTAACGGACTTGCAAGTTCTCTGTACTAACTGCCATAAGGTTGCTCATGCGTCCGGGCACTCCATCTCCGAGATAGCCAGCCGCATCAAACGGTTTTTTGGGTAAGTTATGCAGTCATGTGCCTACTGTCACTTGACGTAAGGACTGCTGTAGAGGAAAATAAAGTTCATGGGTTATGTAAAGATAGTTTGAGAAGGGACTGAGGATGGGACAATCATTTACACCAGATGGGAATTTGTTGGGGGAGGCAATCTCGGCTCTCCAGAAAAGCATACGACGTGGGGAATCTGAGGACGCTGCGTATTTCGGCTTGCAGGTATTCTCCAGGTTTCCGTATTACCTGCTAAAGCGATTGGCCGTGATTGTGGTTGAGGATATCGGGTTAGCCAACCTAATGCTGGTTGAGCGGGTAGTGGCCACTTCCAACACGATGCTGAAATCGGTCGAGTATCACCGAGGGCTAAAGATGTACCGGCCTTACGGGATGATCGTGGCGCAGTTGTTGCGGGAGATGTCACTTTCCCCAAAGAGTCGTGAAGCTGACCACATGGTCCATGAGGTATTACGAGAGCGGCGGGTTGGGCAGATCAAGATACCTCAACAAGCGAGTTACGAGGACATGGTTGCACGCTTGAGGGGTGAGATTGCTGCCCGTAATGAGAAGGAGGCGCTGAATCAGTTGTTGACCATTATAGATGGCTATGCAACGTGGATTTGGCCGGAGATGACGGTGTTGGCTGCGGAGACAATAGGGGATGGGCTGGTTGTGTCTACGATGGCCCATATTACCGCGACGGTACTGACGTTCTTTGATGCACGAAAGAGTTATGAGGGAAACTTCCCAGCTTTCGCTATCCTCCTTTTATGCCGCAGTGATGAGAGTACAAGAACGGCTGAGTTGTTCGATGCAGTGACGGATGTGCCGAAGCGCGAGATCCCTGATTATGCCCATGACGTTCATACGGGCAAGGGACGGCGAATGGGTCGCGATTACATGCACTTCATCAAGGAGGGGTCGCTGTTGGTCAATGAGGCCTATCCGAGCAAGTACCGCTTTTACGATCCAGTGCATGGAACGGCGTCAATGGCCGCTGATGGCAAGACCAAGCAACCAGAGCCGTATAAGGTGTCGAATGGATTTGAGACAGGGGCACGACGTATATCGGAGGTTCCCGAGAAGGAGCCTGATGATCCGCGCCCGGAACAGGACGACCTGTTCTAACGACAAGCGAACGCCGTAGTAGTTGACGCCAGCCAGGGAATCACCTTGGCTGGCGATATTTACATGGAGGAATATGCGGGAAGAAACGGAAGTATCCATTGTTCGCAGTAAGGGCATCACCTACTTTGAGGTGGATGACTGGTTGATGGCCATCGTCATTCCGAGTCGTCGCCGTGAAGGACGTGTGACGGCGCACCCGATGTTGCGAGTCTCAAACGTGCTAGTCCATGCCTCTGAAAAGGAGTCATACAAGACCGCCTTGGCCCCGCACGAGCATGGTTCCTTACTGACCCACACGGAGCATGGTATGGGCAGAATTATGAACCAACTCATTAGTCAGGGCTTCCAGGATGAACGTTGCCGATGCGTACTGCGCATTGACGATGACTGGCGTGGTCTGTTGTGGACAATGACGCGTGGGCGCTGGCCCAAGTATCAACGGTTCGAGGACTTGCTTGGCATCGTGAGCCAAATGGCCCGAAACGCCATTGAGGGGGGGATCGGCGTCTTTGCCATCAACATGAGCCCCAAGCCCCAGGCCCGCAGTGCCCTGCTGCCCTTCCAGTTGCGAACGTGGGCGACTGGAAACTTCATGGGGGTGTGTAATCGGGATCTGCGCTCGCACGATGTCGTAACGATGGAAGATGTGGACATGAGTCTCCAGTCTTTGGCGACGACAGGCATGATTTGGATGGACATGCGCTGGCACTCGATCAACGAAAGCCAAGGCATGGGGCGGGACAAAGGCGGCATCGCAGACATCCGCACATTCGCGCAAAATGACACGGATTTGCAGAAGATGTCCGAGTTTTGGCCCGGAATTGTTGAACCGAGGTGGGGCGTTCGTATGCCATCCGGTATGACGCGCCAGAGCATTCACATTCCGCGCTGACGCGCTTCTGAATCCTATTGGGCTGAATTGTTGGGGAGATTCAGGAAAATGACATGGTCAACCGGAATTGGTAGTGAAGACAGCATCCATGTAGACGCGGGAATTAGGCGATTCTCGGTGTGTATTCCGTCCCGCAAGCGGCAGGAGTACATCGTGCGCAATCCGCTCTTGCCCATTGCCAACGTGTTTGTTCATGAGTCGGAGGTAGATGCGTACAAACGCCACTTTGAGGACAAGGGCGTGGCCTACGGGCGTGTTCTGCCCCACACACAGAAAGGTCTTCCCCACATTCGCAACGACATGATCGACCGGTCGTTCAGTAAGGAAGATGATTGGATTTTTATGGTGGACGATGATGTGATCGGCATG
>JBBSPQ010000234.1:0-4895 GCA_038258585.1 Pseudomonadales bacterium | reverse complement strand
TTTGTTCAAGACATCGATGGTCCTGCCATTGCACCTTTTATCTATCTTGGCGCCAAGCACATGGTAACGGGCTATGACCACCTGCTGTTCCTGTTTGGCGTGGTCTTCTTCCTCTATCGTCCGGGTCACGTGATCCAATACGTCACGCTCTTTGCCATAGGGCACAGTCTCACATTACTCGTCGGAGTTCTTGGAGATGTGCAGGTCAACGCTTATTTGATTGACGCCGTCATCGGGTTTTCGGTTGTGTACAAGGCTTTTGAAAATATGGGCGGATTCGAACGCATTGGCCGCTTGCGTCCCAATCCTAAACTTGCGGTTTTTGTTTTTGGGCTGTTTCATGGCTTAGGGCTGGCGACCAAGCTGCAGGAGTTCGACCTTTCTCAGAATGGACTTGTCACCAATATCATCAGCTTCAATGTTGGCGTCGAAATTGGTCAGATGCTCGCGCTGTCAGCAGTCTTCATTGCCATGAGCCTCTGGCGCACTCGTGATACCTACCTGCGCCACGCATTTGCCACTAATAGCGCCTTGATGTGCGGCGGATTCCTTCTGATCGGCTACCAATTAAGCGCATTTTTTTCTGCCCCCTTTTACGCGTAATCCGTCGCAGGATACATGAGAGGATTCTAAAGAGAGTTCAATGGATAACCATTCACCAAAGCAGCAATCGGAAGCCTTTCCCGCTCCTTCCCTAAAACAAATTTTCACTGCCTCTGCGGTAGCGTTGGTAATCGCTGTCGTAGTTCTCATCGCCGCCGTGTTACCTGCTGAGTTTGGAGTAGATCCTTTAGGCACAGGTCGCGCCATGGGGTTGCTTGATCTGGCCGACGCGGGCGATAACCCGCTCGAACATCAGACGAGTCCGCATAAGACTGACTTCGTGGAGTTCATACTCGAGCCGTTCCAGTCAGTGGAATATAAATACCAGTTACAGGCAGAACACAGCATGGTCTTTTCGTGGCAGGCGACTGGAGATCTGGTTTTTGATATGCACGCCGACCCGGACGATTTGGGTGAAGAGTTCGTCGAGAGTTTTGAAAAGGGAACTGCCAGCAGCAGCATGGGCATTTATCATGCTCCTTTCACAGGTATTCACGGCTGGTTCTGGGAAAATAGAGGTTTCCAAGAGGTAGTGCTGAAAATTTACAGTGCAGGCTTCTACGAAAGCTCAGTCGTGTTTCGGGACGGGGGAAGTTTTGAGCAAACGCTGCCATCGATTATGGAATAGCCTTTCTCTTCCCATTCCCAATCCAAAGAAAAGTGTCGTTCAATCGTGTTGGCTTATCGATCGGTTGGATCGGAGCCATCTGTTGGAGCGCCTGTGCCAGAAGACCCCATGAACAGTTTACGGCCATCAGGGAACGTGATGTCACGACCATTCCCGCGACACTCAGGAGTGCAAAGCTTGTCTTTGCTCTGGTAGCCAGTCACGACAATTTCGGTACCCAACTTGAGTGAATCACGATTAATCCCGCGACGCAGTAGGGTATTCGGCGTGCCGCCCTCCACCATCCAAGGCTGCTCAGTGCCATCTTCGTTAGTGTTCATCACGTGTATCCAAGAATGAGGATTAATCCATTCCACTCTGATAATTGGACCACGCAGAGCAATCGGCAAATCGGCGTCGAACTCCGCAGAGAACGCATGGTGTGCCGATGCAGGTACACTGATTGCTGCAGCGCCAGTAGCCATTGCAGCAGCAAAAAACAATTTCATCTTCATAATTCCGCCCCATTAGATATTCTGAATTATTAGGGATGCAGCAACAATTTGCGCCAGACTGTAGTTCCCTTTTGCGTCCGGTTGCTCCCATCAGTCGGCCGATATAACCACTTACCCTATAGAGAGTCAAGAGCAACGAGATCAGCGGCCGCAATAGAGAATACGAGCGGAACATGACGCCAAACACTGTAAAAACACCACCGGATTCAGGCTTTTTCCAAGCGGCCCATATAGAGTATCCTCGACTTCTTGGTCAACACGTCAAATCATAACAAGGATAAATAAATGATTGCCTCAATACGATTCATTCTCCTGTTCTTTGCTTCAGTTTCGCTGCTTTCGTGTACAGGCACATCCCAAATGTCCACGGCCAACGGCGGCCCGACGGCCGAATCTCTGTCGCACAGCGGCTCCTTCCAGATTCGCGCCTACACCTCAATGCCGGATGCACCTGAATACGCTGACGCCACGATTTACTACCCGATCAATACCGTAGCCCCGATTGGGGGCGTAGTTGTTGCACCTGGATTTACGGAGCGTCAAAGGCACATCAACTGGTGGGGCTCCTTTCTCGCGACTCATGGCTACGCCGTTTTGATTCTTGATTCCAACGATGTCCGGGAAAGTCCCGAGGTAAGAGCTCTGGCGCTCATGGCAGGGGTTCGTACTTTGCGCGAAGAAAACCAACGACGCGATAGCCCGCTTTTCAGCAAACTGGACACTACCAAGACGGCGATCATGGGACATTCAATGGGCGGAGGTGGCGTCTTGCTGGCGGCCAACGCTTACAGCAATGAATTGTCCGCAGCGATTCCGTTAACGCCTTGGCAGCCCGATGGCAACTTCGGCGATATTACCGTTCCAACCCTCATCATTGCTGGTGAAGTGGATAGCATCGCACCCGTGGCTGACCACGCATGGCCTCACTATCAAAGCCTTGCAACTGAAACACAAAGGGCTTTTCTGGAACTAAAGGACGGTGACCATTTCATAGCAAACAGTGCGGCGCAGACAACTCATCCGCTGGTGGGCCGTTATGCCTTGGCATGGCTCAAATTACAAATGGATGGTGACGAACGTTACAGACAGTTCTTCAGCGGTAAATTGCAGCGTGCTGACTCGCGCATGCTATCGCGCTACGAACTGGAAGATTAAGACGGGCTGGCAAAGGGAATCAAACGATAAAAAAGTGGCAGCTAAACAGCGCTGCCACAACGTCGATTATTCAAGAACGAAAAACGTTAATCAGGACTTCGTGCCGACAAATGTGCCCTCTGCCATACCGGCGAGATCGACAGTTCCCTTGATGGTGCCGTCAGCCTGAAGAGTGCCTTTGTAAGTCACTGAACCCGCATCACCTACCAAGACAAACTGGAAGTCGTCACCCGTTGCACTGCCAGTGAAATCTGTATTGCCCAACTGGCCTGCGTAAGAACCGGTGACCTTGTCGCCGTCTTGTTTCATAGTGACGCTAGCGTTGCCGCCCTGCCCCATAATGTCGACAGCGAATGTCCAGCTGCCACTGACGTCCGCGCTGGCCAGTTGAGCGCCTAAAACAAGAGCGAGCACAGCAAACGCCTTGGAAAATCTGGAAATGGTGTTTTTAAACATGATGTAGACCCCGAATGATTATTGGAAAAGCGGGAAGAAAGGTAACACACTAACAGCGTTATCCACTAGCAACTCTTGCGCCGACTGACCTACTAAAGCATCTTTCCATCGAATAAACGCTCGCTAAAATTCTGGCGCTAGTGGCAGCGGACAATCGCTAGCGAGGAGGATCAATCTGATCGTTGAGCGAATTGTTGACTCGGAACCACCCCGCAATACTGAAGCGATCTCGATGAGCAACCTTCACTTCGTGCGGAACATCCTCACTGAGGAACACGACCAGCGTTCCGAAGGCAGGCGTCACATTCAACACTGGCGCCGTGCCTGACTCATCGTAAAGAACGAGTTCGCCACCATCGTCGGGCAGCCAGCCTGGATTAAAGTACGCAACAAGTGAAAGAACTCGGTTGGTATTGTCTTTGAAGGGATTGTCTTTAAATGCATCGACATGCTTCTTGTAGAAAGCCCCGCTGCTGTAGTGAGCGAAGTGGCTCTCGAAGGAGAATAGGCCAAGAAACAATCGTTGATTGAGATACAAACGTAATCGATTTGCCCATGCCAGCCAGTCCCGCTCGGTTCCTGTACTGCCTTCAATCCACCGAATCTCATCGCGTCGAACGAATTGGTTGAGCGTGTGATCCGCGCTGCGTCCGACCCCGGCTGGAGTGAACTGCTGAGAATCGAAACCCTGCAGCTGTTGCCAGATATCAGCGGAAAGATTTGTGGGGACTGCGTTGGGAAAAACACTCCAGCCTTTGTCGATCAAATCTTGAGCAATACAAGAGAATAGCGGATCGTCTCCGTCCGAACTGTCAAAACTCGACTCAACGACCACCTGCACGGCTGCATGATCTCCCGATCAAAACATGGAACTGATTGCCAGTTAGAGCTGGCTCTAAAACACGCTTCAGGACTTCTTTCGAAAGGTCCTGGATTTTTTTGCTCCAAGACGAGAGCCATCTTTCTTGACCCCAGACTTGCGGGCATGCTCTGGTTCTGGTGGTGGCGGTGCTGCAACGTGATCAGAAGTATCTGCTGACTCGGCCTCTAAAGCCGCCTTGGGCACAGTCTCCTCCGCCTTCTTAACCCGAATTTTGCTGCCATGTAGTTCCATCCCGTTGAGCGCCTTGATGGCCGCTTTCGCTTCGTAGGGTACCGGCATGTTGGCAAAGCCGAAGCCTTTGGAGCCGCCGGTCAGCTGATCCATAACCAGATTGCAGGACTGAACGTTGCCGTGGGCCTTAAACAATGCTTCCAATTCCAATTGCGTGGTTTCCCGCGCCAAATTACGAATAATTATTTTCACCCTGTCCCCTCATAGCGGCTGGCCTACCAGCAAAACCTTCTGAACCCGCGACGCGAGCGCGGCGGCACAATACTTCATATAACTCCGACTGTAAATTGCCCGACCAGTCTACAAGCGACTGCGCCTCAAATGAATACTTGCTATCAAAACCAATAGAGCTGTGCCTGCATTCCGATCTACGGGGCAGGTAGGGCGGAGTATGACACGGCGTTCACACAACAAAGTGGCCAGGTGCGCAGCCATCAAGGCGTCG
>JBBSPQ010000233.1:0-4896 GCA_038258585.1 Pseudomonadales bacterium | reverse complement strand
TATCCCTGGTTGAATCTCGTGATCCGGCACCAACACAAATTCATGGCGCAGACCGAATTGATTCTCGAAATACTGTATACCATTGTGATAAACCGCGTAGCGTTCACTCTGGATCGCGCGTAAATCTGCGATGACTTTGAGTTCCAGTGTATTCATGCTGTCCTGAAATTTTCGCAGGTTCATGCGATAGGTATCTGCGTTCGCCGCATCCAGGGACTCCAATGCTGCGGCAAGACTGGCCGCAATCCGTACGGCATTTCTTGTGTCGAGCCACAAGTGCGGATCATAGCGAAAAGACCCGGGTCGCGTTGCATGTTGTTCTGTTTCCTGTTGTTCAAGGTCTTCATGAGCCTCAAACAATTCCATGCCTTCTATCGCGACTGCTTCTATTATTTTTGCCTGACGTCGTTGCGAAAAGACACTGACAAAATAAGTTTCCATCTGTGGACCAATCCATAGAATAAGATCCGCTTCGTTGATCTTACGGACGTCCGATGGGCGCAAAGTAAAGTTGTGGGGAGATTGAGCCGCAGGAATGAGTACATCCGGCTCGGATATACCCTCAGTTATCGCTGCCGCAATCAGCTGCAACGGCTTTATTGTAGCCAGCATCTTGGGTTGAGCAGATGCTCTTGAGGCGCCAAAACCGGTTAGCAGGCTGAGGACTAAAAATAATAAAAATGAGCGGAACATTGCAATACTTTTCCGGAGTGCTCGGGACTGAAGTAATGATATGATATACCATTATCTCGGCAGATCGTCATTTTCCTGCCGACATTTTTTATACAGGATCCATTGCAATGGAAACAGATTGTCTGGTTAAAGCCACTGACATTTGCATAAATTTTGGCGAACGTCATGTACTGCAGCACGTCAATCTGACCGTACAGAAGGGTCAAATTGTCACCTTGATTGGACCCAATGGTGCTGGTAAAACAACGCTGGTCAGAATTGTTCTCGGTCTATTAAAGGCGCAGAAAGGTAATGTCGTCAAACCCGCGGACCTACGCATCGGTTACATGCCGCAGAAACTGCATGTAGAACCGACCATGCCGATTACGGTCAAACGTTTTCTACAACTTGGCGGCCGAATTGACAGTGCGTACATAGGTCAGATATTACAAGAAGTCAGAATCTCGCATCTTCTCGATCAACAACTTCGAGCAATATCAGGCGGAGAATTACAACGCGTTCTGCTTGCTCGCGCCTTGTCCCAGTCACCACAACTGCTCGTGCTCGACGAGCCGGCGCAGGGCGTGGACGTTGCTGGCCAAGCTGAACTCTATCAATTGATCGGAGAAATTCGTGACCGGCACAATTGTGGCGTGCTGATGATCTCTCACGACTTACATCTCGTCATGGCCACGACAGACGAAGTCGTTTGTCTCAATCATCACATCTGTTGTCACGGTCGTCCCGAACAGGTCAGCGTAGACCCTTCTTATCTTGCACTCTTTGGCAAGAAGGAAGCGCAGGGATTTGCAATATACACACACCATCACAATCATCGACACGACATCGATGGCGGAATCATCGAGAAAAAAAATGGCTGATTTTGTACTGCGGGCCCTCATCGCGGGAATGTGCATTGCCCTCGTCGCCGGACCGCTGGGTTCTTTTGTTGTCTGGCGTCGGATGTCTTATTTTGGTGATACGCTCGCCCATTCGTCGCTGCTTGGAATCACCCTGGGAATTCTTCTGGATATCAATCTACAAGTGGCCGTAATCGCCTGCTCACTCGTCTTCGCTGTCGTGTTGATTTTCCTGCAACGCAAAAAGACATTGTCTACGGACACACTGCTGGGAATTCTTGCGCACAGCACTCTGGCTTTCGGCCTGCTAATTCTTTCACTCTCCAACATAGTTCAGGTGAATTTGGTTGCTTACCTTTTTGGTGATTTGCTGACAATTGGGACGACTGATCTGTATTGGGTTATAGGCTGCACTGCCATCATTGCCTTGCTACTCCTGTTTTTATGGAATGGCCTTTTAACAATCACAGTCCACGAGGAGTTAGCAGAAGTAGAAGGTGTCGCAGTCGGAAAGTTGCACGGTCTGATGGTACTGATGATTGCGTTGCTGATAGCGGTTTCAATGAAAATCGTCGGCGTACTTCTCATTACTTCACTGCTCATCATTCCACCCGCAGCGGCAAGACGATTTGCGCAAACCCCGGAACAAATGGCGCTTATTGCAAGTGTGGCAGGATGTCTATCGGTGGGGTTTGGCCTACTGATGTCCTACGAGCTTGATACGCCGGCAGGACCTTCGATCGTTGTCACCGCCTGTGCCTTCTTTCTGGTTTCCTATTTGACGCCGTCTCTTTCTGGACGTCGAACTCAGTAAGCATTGCGAATCGACTGATAGGCTTCGGCAAATTCCGAATCCTGCGTTGCAGCATCGAAGAATCCGAAATAATTTCCCTCTGGATTTATGATCAGAACATTGCCACTGTGGTCAATCTGATAATCTTGCGCGGGCATGTCATGACCCGCGTGCTCATCGACTGTCGGGGGAGGTGAGTGAGCAATATAAAGCTGACGGGCAAGCGCAGCGACATCGTCGTAAGACCCAGTCAGCCCAAGAAAATTAGGGTTGAAGGACATCATGTATTCGGCCATTTTCTCAGGCGTGTCGCGTTCCGGATCGACGGTCACCATGACAATTCTGGTATCTAGCGCCAGCGTTTCGACCGGCAATGCTCGATAGAACTGGTTGAGCTCTGCCAGCGTCAACGGGCAAATATCCGGGCATGATGTAAAGCCAAAAAATATCAGTGTCCAATTCCCGACTAAATCCTGCTCAGTGAATGCCTGTCCGTTCTGGTCGATAAGACTGAATGGCTGCAGGGTCACCGGATTCTCATAAACCAAGGCCCCGAGATCCCGCAGTTCTTCGGCGCTCAACGCTCTTGGGCCGGTGCTGGTTATTCGGTTATAGGTAAGAAACAACACCAGTGCTACAAACAGCAGGCAGGCGATTACCGTTATATTGATATTTCTATTCATGATGAGAATTCTGAATTACAAATAGTGATCCACAAGCAGGACGATAAAAAGCACCATCAGGTAGACGATGGAATACTTAAAAGTATCCATGGCAGTGGATGGCTTGGGTCGATACATCAGCAGCAGCGCCCACGCTAGGAAACCCAGACCCAATACGATTGCCGCAAGGAGATAAAGTGGCCCACTCATGCCCGTCAGGTAGGGCAGCAGCGTGATCAAAAACATGATGATGGTATAGAGAATAATGTGAACCTTGGTCACGTGCTCGCCATGGGTAACCGGCAGCATGGGGATACCTGTTTTGGCATATTCGTCTTTGCGATGGATGGCGAGAGCCCAGAAATGCGGAGGGGTCCAGGCAAAAATAATCAACACCAGAATGAGAGCACCGGGCTCGATGGTTCCCGTCACGGCAGACCAGCCCAACAGAGGCGGCATCGCACCCGACAACCCGCCGATCACGATGTTCTGTGGAGTAGCGCGCTTGAGGTAGCCCGTATAGATGAAGGCATAACCAATAAAGGAGGCCAGCGTCAGCCAGGCACACAATGGATTCACTCCAAACAGAAGGATGACCATGCCCAATATACCGATCGCCGCCGCGAATGCCGCCGCTTGTTTATGGTCAACCCGCCCTTGGGGAAGCGGTCGGTTATGAGTCCGCTTCATAAGCGAATCGACTTTGTGGTCGATCAGATGATTGACGACTGCACCCGACCCGGCTACCAGCGCGATCCCGATATTGCCAAGGATGAGCACGTCGAGTGGCACCATTCCGGGCACCGCGAGGAACATCCCAACCATAGCGGTCAGGATCATGAGCATGACTACCCGAGGCTTACACATCTCGTAGAAATCACGCCAGCTAACTGATTGTTTTTTAGCCAATTCTGTCACTGATTTTTCTCCTTGCCGCAGCAAGCTCAAACAGGTCAGCCTCGGCTGACACCTATTACAGGTGCCATGTTGTAGTTTCAACAGCACCTCGTCGCCCCTCTCGATCTAGGCGCTCTACCTTTCTGTTACGTTTAGGACGCGGATTGTACTAAAAGTCAGACCAAAATAGTGCATGTGTTTTAAGAAATCACGTTTCATCATAATTCAGCGGCCCTGAATTCCTCTCTGGAAAAAGATGGCGACAATTATTTTGGGAAGATGTAAAGTGAAACCGCATCCATGGAAGGCGTAAGTCTCGTTGAGATTTTCAGCTATTTTTACATTAACAAAGAGCAGGAAAAGCCCTATGAAATGCGTATATTATTTATCCCCTTCTCTGAAAAGCACTCAGCAGATTTCAGAGGATCTTCATTCCATCGGAGTAGACGATTGGTTTTTGCATGTTGTCAGCAAAGACGAAAGTGGCCTGAGCAAGGAACGACTGCATTCCAGCAACTATCTCGAAACCCTTGATGTAATTCGTGATGGTCTGATTGGCGCGGCGGGAGGTTTTTGCGCGGGTATCCTCTTTGCGTTGCTGGCAATGGCAGTAGAGCCGTTCGGTCCAAATGTTCCACTAATCGGCTATGTGGCCATGGTGTTTGTTCTAAGCTGCTTTGGCGCTTGGGTTGGCGGCCTTGTGGGTATCGCCAGTGAGAACAAAAAGCTGGCGCACTTTCATGAAGCGATCGCCGCCGGCAAATACCTTGTCCTCATATACGCCAAGAGAAATCAGGAACAAAAAATCCATGAAATGATGAAGGTCAAGCATCCGGAAGCTCAGCTTGCGGCAATCGATTCGCACTTCCTCAACCCCTTCGCTGATTTGAAACTCACGTCATAGATGCGTCGTTATCCTGCCTCATGAGCCTGAAGCTGGTGACGACAATTTTAACTCCACGTTGACCCAATTTTAGACAATCCGAAGGCGTAAAAGCGTCTTCGGATTCTT
>JBBSPQ010000232.1:0-4897 GCA_038258585.1 Pseudomonadales bacterium | reverse complement strand
GTAAATCTCAGCACATACACGCGTCAACGCCGCTGTCAGTGTAGTCTTACCATGGTCAACGTGACCAATCGTGCCTACGTTTACGTGTAACTTCTTTCTCTCAAACTTGCTCTTCGCCATGTTGGTCGCCTCTAATAATTTTCTGCCCAATCCGCAACTCAAGAGTTAGCGCAGGAGCATTTATTGCACAAACAGTCAGAACCCGCACTTCCCTGCAACGCGCTTTTGACAATTTACACGCCAAAAAGTCGCAAATCTGGCGCTCACATCCGGATTTGAACCGGAGACCTCTTCATTACCAATGAAGTGCTCTACCTCTGAGCTATGCGAGCCAGACACTAGTAATAAACAGTCCGAGCAAATATTTCATCCGGGACCTGGGCCGGAGTGCAACCTTTGCACTTATCGACCCGCAACAGCGGAGCCAATCCTCTAGACCTGTTTCTTAATTTAAATTCGTTTTCACACCAAAACTGGAGCGGGTAGCGGGGATCGAACCCGCGTAACCAGCTTGGAAGGCTGGTGTTCTACCGCTGAACTATACCCGCCGCGACCAGAAGCCAATAAAACCATGGCTCTAGAATGGTGGAGGGGGGTGGATTCGAACCACCGAAGCTCGCGCGTCAGATTTACAGTCTGATCCCTTTAGCCACTCGGGAACCCCTCCTGCAAGAGCCCCAAAACCTCTTCAGGAACCTGGGTGTCTTATTCAGAGGCGGCATTTTAGGGGAAACGAATGGCATGTGCAATCGTTTAGCAGAGTTTTTCTCCAGCGTGGATATAGGATCTGGATAGTTGAATTTCGGACCAGTGCTGCATAAAAGCGGCCTCAGACTCTACCTCAGAAACGACTATCCAAATCTCTTCAGTGGATTTCTCCTCTGTTCGCACCACAACCGTATAGCCAAGTTTCTGCAACTGAGATTGCACATTGAGCGCATTTGCCTGTTCCGAAAATAGCCCCAGAGCGATACTGTTCGCCAATTCCCCCCTTGGGACGAGAAAACTATCTATCACCAACCCGCGCTCCGCGAATGCCGTGCGCAATGTCTCCAACGAGCTAGTGGCCAGCTCCAAAGAGGTAAATGGAGGAATAAACACTCTGTAGTCCGGAGGAGCGGGCACCGCTCGAACCTCAATTGTCATAGGGAGACGCGCTGAATTTGTCTCTACAAAACCACCTGCATCAACCTCGCTGAGAAATGGACCAATTTCAGCACAATAGCCACTCTGCACTATTTCGCCCAGATCAGTAGACGAGTCCTCCGCCAACGGCAGCGACTCAGTTGCCAAAACCGCTGAAGGATATTGGAGCAGATCAACGGGATCCGCCTCTGAAACAAGCACCAGAGAACTAAAGTTCTCCGTGCTATCAAATGGCGAAAGAGCGGCATCAATATTCTGCTGATTCCTCTCGACCAGAGACCCCCATGCCAGATAAAGCACATTGGACAGCAACAACCCATACAATATTCCACGCATATGACAGCTCTTTGATCATCTATGGCAACGCAAACTTTAGACCATCAAGTACCAGATCCGGCACTAGGTTATGAAGAACGCCTCTGCGCCGCAACTGCTCAGACAGTATTTCAGCATCTCCACCAGTCAAATAGACAATATTATCGGGCCGCTCATCCGGATTTGCGACTTCCCGCACAAGCCAATCGACCACCATCGACAGAATGCCGTTATGAATCGCCGCGGCAGTGGTCACGCCGGAGCCAACCTCATACCAACTCGCCGCCTCCGCCAATTCAATTCGTGTTCCAGCCAACAAAGTCTGCCTCTGCATAGACAATCCTGGAACGATGAAGCCTCCGAAGTGGCGACCACCAGCGGTCGTAAAATCCATCGTGATCGCGCTGCCCGCATCAATGACGCAACACGCCTTACGACAATCGTTGTAAGCGGAGAGGACCGCCAACCAGCGATCGACACCCAGCTTTTCCGGCTCAGTGTACCCATTGATAACATTTGCGCAGTTGGCAGTGGCGACACAGAACTCGGGAATAACATTCCACTTAGCCAAAAAAAGCCTTCGGAAATGCTCACTGAACGCCTCTCCTCGAACACTAACAATTCTAATTTTGGCGGGAACACCACTCACCCCATCCAGCTCAACACTTTCTGTAGCCGCGCCCCTTTGCAGAGTGACGCCACTCTTCCCTAACATTCGCCACTTTATTCGCGTATTCCCAGCATCGATTTCAAGAATCACACCGCACCACCATCACCAACAGGTCGCAAGCTTGGCACCACCTCGCCACCTGTAATGACTTTTAAGCCATCGTCAGTTTCCAGCACTAAGGCCCCCGAGGAGTTAATTCCTTGCACGACCCCCTGCATGACGCTACTGCCAGATCGAAGCTCTACTAACCGCCCTTTATATATGTCTCGATCCTGCCAAAGAGAGTAGAACGCAGAAAATCCAGTGCGCGAGAACTCAGCAAGACCTGATTCCAGCTCAAGAACTAATTGAGCCACCAAATAATTGCGATCCGGCACTCCACTGAAACAGCTCTCCAAATCCGTGTAAGGCTGATCAATTTGCGTTGCCGCCGAACGAGGCATTCTGACGTTAAGACCAATACCGATAACGACTTTGCACGGGCCGGCAACATCACCGCTGATCTCCAACAAGATGCCGGCCAATTTTTTTCCTTCCACCAAAATGTCATTCGGCCATTTCAAACCAACGCCATGGCACCCGCATCGCTCCAGCGCTCGAGCTACCAGCAACGCCACCACAAGACTTAAACCCTCGAGAGCAGCAACACCAGATTGAAAGGAAACCAGCATGGAGAAGTAAATATTAGCACCAAGAGGACTAACCCAGGCTCGGCCACGACGCCCCTTTCCCTGAGTCTGGTGTTCTGCCACTACTATATAGCGGTCTAAACCCGCGCGGGCTTTCTCCATGACATCAACATTTGTCGAGCCGGTCGTAAACAACACCTCAAAACAATCGGACCAATTTGCTGCACTTGACCCCAATTGCGCAAGAATCTGAGGCTGACTCAAAAGACTTAAAGTGGTTGGAATTCTGTACCCCTTTCCAGTCACAGAATGAATTACAAGCCCAAGGGAGCGGAGCCGTTCCACCTGTTTCCAAACAGCGGTTCTGGATATCTTCAATTCATCACCCAGCTTCTCGCCAGAATGAAACGAACCATTCGCGAGTATCCCTAACAGCGGACGTAAATCCATAACATGCAACCAAACAAGGAAAATGAATATGCAAATGTAAGCAGTCTGCAAGGAGACGCGGAATTAGCAGAGGGAATTGTACAGGCGTTAAAAGGCGAGAGTAAATCAACAACGAAAGCGACGACCGAAGAAAGGAGCATAAGCGAGGTTATTTCGCCTCGCTCACCCCCATCCACGCAATAAACATTTCATCCCAAACCTGATCTCCCCATCGCACCTCCTGCGTAGGATCCGGGTTCAAAGCGTTGCGATCGGAGTTATCGAATGCGCCCTCTGCCACAATGACTGTGCCGGCCGGAAGAAATTTCGGCTCCCTCAGCCTGTAAGACATTTGCCAGTTGTGCTGAAAGTTCGGCACAGAAAGAAACTCTTCTATAGTCCCATCGGGATACTCCGCACGGTACTTTACCCGCTTGCCACGATAGTGCATGTGAGGTGCGATGTTATAAAGATAGGAGTCTGTGGTGATAACCGCCTTACCAGCCACTTCATAATCGCTCACCCCAGGCGGTATTACGAAATCGCCATTCATAACCGCTGTGCGGGACAACGGATGCTCTGGTGGCGTGTCATGAAAGTACAATCCTATTCTGGTGACATCAGTCACGGAACGGCCAGTCGTAGTGTAGTGAAACTGGACCATAAAACGCATGTCTTTATTGAGCAAGACTCCAGTATCTTGCTCAAACTCAACGTACTCCCGTCCCGGTGCATAGCCGCCAAAGTTAGTTCGACTTCCACCCCCACTGGGATTCTGCTTTTGCTGCTTTTGATCCTGAGTGTAGGCCACTACATGATGCAAAGCTGCTGTGTTACCAATATCAAATTCGTAGGCACGAACCCATCGATCCCGATCCAGACCAATCTCAACGGGCACAAATTTATACTCCACCACGCCTGTTGCAGGAATCTCTTGAGCTGGAAATTCAACAATTAAATCCGGTTTACCCAAAGCCCAACTGGATGTTGTTTCTGACAACTGTGCAAGCGGATCTAAATCACCATCTTTAGGCGCACCCGCATCGGCCCAATTTACGAGAATCTTTTTTTCGACATCTGTAATGAAGTGGACATCGACAAAATTGTGCAGATACTGTTCGTCAATCTGGCCAGGAGGCATTCGCATGGTCATTAACGTTTCGCGAATCATCGCACTCCAGCCGCTTACCATCTGATAACTGTCCATTGCCCACGGAGCAACCCCCCCGTCGCGGTGGCAGGATACACATCGCTCTTTCAGAATAGGCACTACATCGTTTACATACGAAGCTTGATCACTGATCCCCTTGATCGCCGAATAGGAAACGGGCAATCCGTCAGACCAAGGAACATCTGCTATTACTGGCGCCCCTGTAAGCGCTGCCGACAAAACCTCGTCAAGATAGTTTCTGCCAAATACACCCGGTTTCATCTCCTTATCATCATCACCGGAACGGCTATCGATTGCTCCGCGATACAACAATTCCATGCGCTTGGGGTCAATAACAAACACTTCGCCCGTCGTATGTACACCGAGAGATTGGGATACAAGTTGCGATGAATCCATCAGGACAGGTATATCACTGCGTTTACCAGCAAGACGCTCCAAAACCGATTCGCGACTATCTGCAGGCATCGGATTAAGCATAAGAAATTTTATGCCTCTTCCTTTGTACTTATCCTGCAGCAAATTCAATTTCGGGAGCGC